>NZ_JAMQAU010000021.1:0-101569 GCF_023701505.1 Pseudomonas sp. SR18
GACCATAGAGCATTGGAACCACCTGATCCCATCCCGAACTCAGTAGTGAAACGATGCATCGCCGATGGTAGTGTGGGGTTTCCCCATGTGAGAGTAGGTCATCGTCAAGATTAAATTCCAGAACCCCTGTTTGCTAACGCAAACAGGGGTTTTGTTTTGGGCGCTCGGAAAGCGCCGCAATTGCTCCGGGGCGCTTCTCGTATATCCGCCGGGGCGGCAGGACGACCCCCTAGCCATCAATCTGCAAACCCTCCTCCAAGTACCGTTGAGGAATTCAATGCAAAGTGTTTCTGCATTTTTGGTATGGTGCAGCACATTTTCCCAAGGATTGATCTTTCATCGCAGGATGCGGCGTCGACCTTCTTCAACGAGATGCGGTAGCAATGCCTGAACCTATAACGATTAAAGATCACGAAAAAGAGCACCGTCTGGTCAATAAACGCCTGCTCGCTTGTGCGCTGTTGGTGATTGGCATTACATGCGCCCTGGTGGGGCGTATGTATTTCCTGCAGGTCGTGCAGTTCGACTATCACTCCACCATCTCTGAAAACAACCGTGTTCATGTGCTGCCCATCACGCCGACGCGTGGGCTAATCTACGACCGCAACGGCGTGGTACTCGCCGACAACCGCCCCAGTTACAACCTGACCATCACCCGGGAGCGCACCGCCGACCTCAAGGGCGAATTGGACGATATCGTCAACCTTCTGCACCTGCCTGCCGAGGACCGCGGACTGTTCGACAAAGCCCTGAAGCAGGCACGTCACCCTTTTGTCCCAGTGACATTGTTTTACGAGTTGACCGAAGAACAGATCGCATTGCTGGCAGTGAATGAGTTTCGCCTGCCAGGTGTCGACGTAGAGCCGCAGTTCGTCCGTCACTATCCGCTAGGCGCGCACTTCGCTCACTCCATTGGCTATGTGGGACGCATCAACGAGAAAGAATCCAAGGCCCTGGACTCGGTGGAGTACCGCGGCACGCAATCCATCGGCAAGACCGGTATTGAGCGATTCTACGAGTCCGAGTTGCACGGTCATGTCGGCTATGAAGAAGTCGAGACCAACGCCCAGGGCCGTGTGCTGCGAGTGCTCAAGCACACCGATCCGATCCCTGGAAAAAGTATCGTCCTGAGCCTTGACGTTAAACTCCAGGAAGCGGCAGAGGAGGCGCTTGGCGATCGCCGTGGTTCCGTGGTTGCCCTTGACCCGCAAACAGGCGAAGTACTGGCCATGGTCAGCAAACCGAGTTTCGACCCGAACCTGTTCGTCACCGGCATCAGCTTCAAGGAATACGCTGCACTGCACGACTCCATCGACCGACCTCTGTTCAACCGCGTCCTTAGAGGCCTGTATGCACCGGGCTCGACCATCAAGCCAGAAGTGGCCATCGCCGGTCTGGACAGCGGCGTAGTCACCGCTCAAACCCGGGTGTTCGACCCCGGTTACTACCAACTGCCCGACTTCGACCATAAATACCGTAACTGGAACCACAGTGGCGACGGTTGGGTGGACATGGACGCAGCCATCATGCGCTCCAACGACACCTACTTTTACGATTTGGCCCACAAGCTGGGTATCGACCGCCTGCACGACTATCTGGCGGAATTCGGCCTTGGTCAGAAGGTCTCCCTGGATATGTTCGAAGAGTCAGCTGGCCTGATGCCATCCCAGGCTTGGAAACGTGCAACCCGCCGCCAGCCTTGGTTTCCGGGCGAAACCGTGATCCTCGGCATCGGCCAGGGCTACATGCAGGTCACGCCGCTGCAACTGGCCCAGGCCACTGCGCTGATCGCCAACAAAGGTGTATGGAACCGACCGCACCTGGCCAAGACGATCAATGGCGTACCGCCCGTTGACGAAAACCCCATGCCGAACGTTGTGCTCAAAGACCCGCGTGACTGGGAGCAGGTCAACCACGGCATGCAACTGGTGATGCACGATCCGCGCGGTATCGCCCGGGCTGCTGCGCAAGGCGCGCAATACCGCATCGCCGGCAAGAGTGGCACCGCCCAGGTAGTCGCGATCAAGCAGGGCGAACGCTACAACCGCGAGAAAACCCTGGAACGCCACCGTGATAACGCCTTGTTTGTCGGCTTTGCTCCTGCGGAACATCCGAAAATCGTAATTTCGGTGATGATCGAAAACGGCGAGGCGGGTGGTCGCGTCGCGGGGCCGGTGGTGCGGCAGATCATGGATGCTTGGTTGCTGGACCAGGAAGGTCACCTGAAGCCGCAATATGCAACGCCGGCCAAGGCACCGGGCGATCCGCGCGTCTAGGTCATATCTTCCACTCGTCCCAGTGCTCCACGTCCTCATAGGCAAGCCAGGGCACTTCATGACTCGTCCAGATGTGCGAGGTAGGACTGACGCCCGGATCATCATCCAGCGTCGCCACTCGCACAATGACATGAGGTTGCTGCCTGCGTTCCGCCATCAGGTGTGAGCCGCAGCACTTGCAGAAATGTCTGAATTTACCCGGTGACGATTGGAAGGCCACGAGCAGTTCCTCTCCCTGCGTCCAGCGAAAATGCTCGCGCATCACCCCGGCCGTTGCGACAAACGCCGCCGCGTGTATTTTGCGGCAACTTATACAGTGGCAGTGGCTGATGGGCATATCCAATGTGTCCACCTGATAGCGCACACCTTTGCAGAAGCAACTTCCATTCAATGGTTCAGTCATAACGTATTGCCGGGTTCAAGGAGGGGGTCATCATCATTGCTTACAACCTCAGGTTGCGCATTGTTTGATGTCGCCTACTGTCAATGGAGGAGGTGACTTATGCACGTATTAGATCGCATCGAGCGAAAGGTCCTGCTCAACGCTTCACGCAAACAGGTCTGGGAAGCGCTGACCAATGCCGAGCAATTCGGTCATTGGTTTGGCGTCGCCCTTAAGGACAAAGTCTTTGTGGCCGGAGAAACCATCGAGGCCCAGATTACCTACCCAGGTTACGAGCACGTTGTCTGGAAAGCCAAAATCGAACGCATCCTGCCACAGACGTTGTTTTCCTTCTGGTGGCATCCGTTTGCGGTGGAGAAGGGCGTCGATTATGACAAGGAAACGCCCACCCTTGTGGAGTTCACCATTGAAGATCGCGCGCCGGGCATCCTGCTGCGGGTGGTCGAATCCGGCTTCTACAACGTGCCCCAAGCCCGCCGCCAGAAGGCCTTCAAGATGAACTCTCGTGGCTGGGACGAGCAAATGGGTAATATCGAAGACTTTCTGAACAAAGCCCGTCGGGCGTGAACCAAACGGGCATCATTGCTGATGCCCGCGCTTACCGCTTTCAGCTTTCATGGGGGCGTTTGCCACGATGCCGCGTAGAATCAACGCCTGAAAGCGATTCCTGAGGTGCGGTACGGTGGATTTACAGCAGGGTTTTGTCCTGACCCGGCATTGGCGCGATACCCCGGCGGGCACGGAGGTGAGTTTCTGGCTCGCCACCGACCAGGGGCCAAGGTTTATCCGCCTACCCGTGCAGACCTCGGTGATGTTTATCCCTGAAGCCCACCGCAAGCCACTTGATTGGCTGCTCAAGGGCGAGCGCGATATCGAACTGCGCCCGCTGCAGTTGTGCGATTTCCACCACCGTCCGGTGCTGGGCCTGTATACCCGCCAGCACCGCCAACTGATGGATGTGGAAAAACGCCTGCGCGCGGCCGGCGTCGATGTCTACGAAGCCGATGTACGCCCGCCTGAGCGCTATATGATGGAGCGCTTCATCACAGCCCCCGTCTGGTTCGGCGGCACGCCCGACGCCACGGGCGCGCTGTGCGACGCGCAGATGAAACCCGCGCCCGATTACCGCCCCCCGCTCAAACTGGTGTCCCTGGACATCGAGACCACCGCCCAGGGCGACCTGTATTCCATCGCCCTCGAAGGCTGCGGTGAGCGCCAGGTCTACATGCTCGGCCCGCCGAACAAAACCGATTCAGTCGACTTCAAGCTCGACTACTGCGACACCCGCGCCCAACTGCTCGAACGCCTCAACCAATGGCTCGCCACCTTTGATCCAGACGCGATCATCGGCTGGAACGTGGTGCAGTTCGACCTGCGCGTGCTCCACGAGCATGCCCAACACCTCAAGGTGCCGCTCATGCTCGGGCGTGGCGACGAACCCATGGCCTGGCGCGAACACGGCAGCCGCAATCATTACTTCGCCGCAGCGGCGGGGCGCCTGATCATCGACGGGATCGAAGCCCTGCGATCAGCCACGTGGAGCTTCGAATCCTTCAGCCTGGAAAACGTCGCGCAAACCCTGCTGGGCGAAGGCAAGGACATCTCCACGCCCTACCAGCGCATGGACGAAATCAACCGCATGTTCGCCGAGGACAAGCCTGCCCTGGCGCGCTACAACCTCAAGGACTGCGAACTGGTCACGCGGATTTTCGAGAAGACTGAACTGCTCAAGTTCCTGCTCGAACGGGCCAGCGTCACCGGGCTGCCGGCCGACCGCAATGGCGGATCGGTCGCCGCATTCACCCACCTGTACATGCCGCTGATGCACCGCCAGGGTTTCGTCGCGCCCAACCTGGGGGACAAACCGCCCCAGGCCAGCCCCGGCGGGTTTGTCATGGACTCGCGTCCCGGCCTCTACGAATCGGTGCTGGTACTCGATTACAAAAGCCTCTACCCGTCGATCATCCGCAGCTTTCTGATCGACCCCGTGGGCCTGATCGAAGGCCTCAAATACCCGGAAGACAGCGACTCGGTAGAAGGCTTTCGCGGTGCGCGTTTTTCCCGCACGCGTCATTGCCTGCCGTCCATCGTCGCCCGTGTCTCCGAGGGCCGCGAAGTGGCCAAGCGTGAACACAATGCGCCGCTGTCCCAAGCCCTGAAAATCATCATGAACGCGTTCTACGGCGTGCTCGGTTCCAGTGGTTGCCGCTTTTTCGATACCCGGCTGGCCTCGTCGATCACGATGCGCGGCCACCAGATCATGCGCCAGACCCGCGAGCTGGTTGAGGCTCAAGGCTATGAGGTGATCTACGGCGACACCGACTCCACCTTCGTCTGGCTCGGCAAGGCCCATTCCCAGGAGGATGCCAGCCGGATTGGCCAGGCATTGGTGCAGCACGTCAATGCGTGGTGGCGCGAGCATCTGCACAGTGCATTCGGCCTGCAAAGTGCCCTGGAGCTGCAATACGAAACCCACTTCACGCGCTTTCTCATGCCGACCATTCGCGGTGCGGAGGAGGGCAGCAAAAAACGCTATGCCGGCTTGGTCACCCGCGCCGATGGCCGCGAAGACATGGTCTACAAAGGCCTGGAGACCGTGCGCAGCGACTGGTCGCCCCTGGCCCGGCAATTCCAGCAGGAACTCTACCAGCGCATCTTCCACCGCCTGCCCCATCAAGACTACATCCGCGATTACGTGCGCCGTACCCTGAGCGGCGAATTCGACGAACTGCTGATCTACCGCAAGCGCCTGCGCCGCCGGTTGGATGACTACGAACGCAATGTGCCGCCCCACGTGCGCGCCGCGCGCCTGGCCGATGACTACAACGACCGCCTCGGGCGCCCGCGCCAGTACCAGCGTGGCGGTTGGATCAGCTATGTGATCAGTGTCAACGGCCCTGAGCCGCTGGAAGTGCGCCAAGCCCCCATCGACTACGATCACTACGTCACCCGGCAGTTGCAGCCGGTGGCGGACGCGATTCTGCCGTTTGTGAATGACGATTTCAGCACCTTGGTCGGCGGACAGATGGGGCTGTTCTGACCTTTAACCACGGTGTATCCCCAGCGATAGGAGACAACGCCCATGTACACGCTCTACGGCACTGACGAATCCGGCTCCTGCATGATCGAGATTGCCTTGCAACGTTGCGCGGTGCCGTGGCACCGGGTGGACGCCAGCTCGTGGCAGGAAAGCGCGGGCAGCGATGCCCTGGCGCGCATCAACCCGCTCAAGCAGATCCCTACGTTGGTCACGCCCGATGGCCAGGTGCTGACCGAAAGTGCGGCGATCCTGATCCACCTGGGCCTTGAGTTTCCCGGCTCACAGCTGCTGGGCGGCGACCGTGCGCAAGTCATCAGGGGCCTGGTGTACATCGCCGCCAATTGCTATTCGGCGATTGGTATTATCGACTACCCGCAACGCTGGCTGGGCAATGCCAATGAAGCGGCCCAAGCGCAGCTGGTAACCGGGACTCGTCGCTACCTGCATCAGGCCTGGGTGGTGTTCGCCGATCAGTTCGAACACCAGCTGTTTGCCCCGAACGGTGAGCCGAATGCACTGGCAATCATGGCCGCAGCCGTGTCGCGCTGGGACGACGCGCGTGAGGCATTGAGCCGCTTGGCCCCCGGCTTTGCCCAGACGCTGGCGCAGGTGGATGCCGACCCTGTCGTGGCCCCTGTGTTTGCGCGGCATTGGCCGGACTGGAAGGTCTCGTAATGTGTCCGCAATCAACGGAAACAATCACGCATGTTCGCGCCAAACCCTTGCTTAGCGGGCTCCCTGACCTACGCTTTCTTAAAGCTGTGTAGGAATCATCCTTGAATTTGACTGTCGCAGACATGAAACTCAAGAACCCTGCATGGAATTCAAAGGAGGTGCGCATGCTCATCCGGTCGCTGACCCTGGCTACCTTGATGGCTTTTACGGGGCCGCTGTTGGCTGCTGATGATATCAACCCGCTCAAGCAGGACCTGGGCAAGGCCCGGCCGCTTGTGGTGGTGGAGCTTGATTCAGGCAACTCCACGCTGGCGACCCTCAAGAAACAACTGGACGAACCTGCCACCAAGCAGTCCTTTGAAGAGCGCGCCATGGTGTTCTACACCGTGAAGTTCGGCAGTATCGGCGCCGAAGGCGAGAAGTTCGCCAAAGACCCCAAGGACAACAAAAAGCTCACGCCGCCCGAAACCAACGCACTGATCCGTGCGCTCAAACTGGGCGCGGGCAGTGGCACCAAGGTGATCCTTATTGGCAAGGACGGCGAGAAAAAAGTCGAGAAAACCGTGCCACCGGATACCCTCGACCTGAAGGAGTTCTTCAGCACCATCGACCAGATGCCCATGGCGGAGAAAGAAGCCGCTGCCGCCGCAGAACCCGAGCCGGCCCCACCTGCGCCAGCCAAGGGCGCCAAACCGGCCAAACCGGGCAGCAAGCCCGCCCCGCAACAACTGGACGATTGAAACACAGGCCTATGTGGGCGCTGCTCGCTCCCACATAGGTTCAGCGGCGCTGTCCAGGCGCTTTGCGTACCGGAAACGGAAAGTAGAAAAACCGCAAGAACGCTACCCGCTTGATCACTTCCCCGATCAACAACGGCACCACCACCGCCACGACAAAACCGATGCAGGCCGCGATAAATGCATGCAGCCCGAGACGCTCCATCAGGTCGAAGGTCTTGTGTTGGATCTCGCCATGAAAGATCAACAGGATCAGGGTCGACTGGCCGATATAGGTCATAGCCCGGGTGATCAGTGCCGATACCATCAGCACCCGCGCCAACGCCCAGCACAGGTACACGCCGATCACCGCCAGCAGGCTGGTCCACAGCCAATGGTCGTAGCGTCGTTGCGCCAGGTCCATGGTATCGCCTCGATAGAGGAACACCGCAGCGAACAACCCGATGGAAACCAGCAAGGTCAGCAAGGAGCCCTCATGCGTGCGCAGCCAGTCGCGCAGCAAGTAGCCATAGACAAAACACGCGCTGCTGATCAGGGTGATATCCAGGCTGAACGGCAACCCTGGCAACACCCACGCGTGGCCGCCGATGGTTACCGGCAATTGCCAGAACCACGGCAGCGTCCAGATGCCAATCAGCAGCGGCACCAGCATCACCACGCAACTCAGTGCGAGCGGCAGGCGTTGGATCAGGCGCAACAGCAGCCAACTGAACAGAATCGCGACCCAGAAGTGCGGCAAAAACCACAGCGCCTGCCACGGGATGGTGTCCACCGAGGCGTACAGCACGCCGCCGATGTCCGGCAGCAACGGCTGGCCGCGTAACACATCGCGCACGATCACATACAACAGCATGGTGAAGAAAAAAGGCTTGAGCAGGCCATCGGCCTTGCGCACGGCCATTTCCACAAACGGCTGCTCTGGCTTGAAAAACACCCCGGACAGAAAGAAGAACAACGGCAGCACGAACGACGCCAGGATCGGATACATCAGCTCCCGGGACGTCGCAACAAACCAGCTGTGGGCATACACGATCACCAGGATGCCGATGCCTTTGGCGATATCCATCTGGATCCAGCGATGTTTCATGGGTGTCTCCCCAGTCGATCCTTCATGCCTTGCGCCATGGCTTGAGCCACAGCCCCATCCCGAGCAACACCGCCGCGCCGGCCAGGGTGCTCAGCCCCAGTTGCAGCCACACGCCTTCAAGACGAAACAACACCAGTGCCGCCACGCCCAGCGCCAGCGTATTGAGCAGCCAGTGCCGTGCCCAGGGCAGGGCGCCGAGCAGTGCCTGGCGCTGCATCAGCAGCAGCCCGGTGCACATCACGCCCGCCAGCGCAGCCAGTGGAATCCCGGCCAGGCCGAACACAAACGGCAATACGCCGAGCAGCAGCACGTTGACCAGGCTGCCGAGCAATTCGCAACGCAGCGGCTGGCGCGTGTCGCCGGCGGCGTAGGCGTAACGCGCAAGCAAGGCGTTCCAGGCGCCGAACACCAACGGCACGGCAAACCACGCCAGCAGCAGCGGCAACGGCGAGTCCGCCGATTGTTGGGGCAACAGCAGCGCCACCAGGCTCGGTGCCGCAGCGACCAGCCCGACGCCGGCGGGCAGGGTCAGCACGCTGGCGGTTTCCAGGCCGCGCTTGAGCAGAGCCAGGCGCGCATCGCCCTGGCGCCGGCTCATCATGCCCAGCAGCACCTGGTTGAGGCTCATCAGAGCAATCAGCGGCAGGTTCATCAGCTTGCGGGCCAGGTTGACCCACGTCACCGCGCCCTCGCCGAGCAGCGAGGCCACGAGTCTTTCGATCAGCGCCAGGCCCTGGCTGGCCCCGTTGCTGATCAACAAGGGACCGATACGTTCGCCCAGCTCGCGCAGCGGCGCGTAGGTCAGTTGCCAGCGCCACGGCCGCCAGCCCTGACGCCACATCGACGGCAGCAACGCCAGTGGCATCAGCAGGCTCCCGGCGAGGCACGCCAGGGCCAGTGAGTGAGGTTGGGTCGCGGTGCCCGCGAGGGCGAGGTACGTCACGGGTGGCAGGTTGAACAACAACGAGCCCAGCCCGGCCAGCACAAAACGTTCGCTGGCCTGCAACGGAATGCTGAACAACGCATGCAGCATCAAGCCCGGTACGCACCAGGCGACGACTTGCAGGTTGCTGCTGGCCATCGCCGTCGCAGTGTCGGCCAGGCCCGGTCCGAGCACTTGCACCAGCCACGGCGCCGACAACGTCAGCAGCAGGCTGGTGACCAGGGCGATCAGCATCAAGGCCGGAAACAACACCGCCAGCCAGTCCAGCCGTTCGCCGTCCTTGCGCGCCAGGTACAACGGCAACGCCGCCGCACTGAGCAAGCCGCCGGCCAATGACATGCGCAGCGCCTCGGGCAAAAACAGCGCAATCAGGAACGCATCGCTGCGTTCTCCCGCGCCCCAGGCCGCCACCAGCAACCATTCACGCGCAAACCCCAGGCACAGGCCCAGCAGCGTCGCCAGGGTCAGCCATGCAGCGGAGCCGAGCATCAGGGCTGTGCGCCGTTGAGCAGCGGTTTGCGATAGACCACCGTTTTGACCTGCGGCAGGCGCGCCGGAAACAGTCGCCGCGCTTCCAGTACGTTGATGCCCACCATCAGCCAGAACAGCGCCACCATCACCACTGCAAAACTGAAGTAGTGGTCAAACAAGCCGCTCACCAGCGCCGCCAGAATTCCCGCCGTGGTGCCCAGCCACAGGGCGTTGTCCTTGGTCAGGCGGATCGGGCCTTTCTCCGGGCGGGCTTCACGCCACCAGCGCACGGTCACTGCCACAAACAGCAGCATGCCGACGAGGCCGATCTTGTAGATGTAGTTCAGCCACAGGTTGGAGATGCCCAGCAGGTGAGTGCCCGGCACCGGCGGGTCGACCTTGAAACCGATGCCCAACGGGTACGCCGCCACGGCTTGAGGGAACATGCGGTACTCGTCAAAACGCACTTCGGTACTGGCGTTGTCCGAGGAAAAAATCGTCGCCAGACGATCCTGCAACGGCGGATAAGCCATCACCAGCGCCACCGTCAGCGCCGCGCCGATCATCAACAGGCGACCGGTGTACGGCACGCGCCGCGTGGCCATCCACATCAGCACCAGCGCCAGGCTGACCATCGCGCCACGGCTACTTGCCAACAGCAGCGCGGCCGCTCCCAAGCAGGCCACGCCCAGGCCCAGTGCGCGTTTCCAGCCTTGCTCGGTCATGCCGAAACAGAAGGCCAGTGGCAGCAGCAACGCCATGATCCCGCCGATGGCATTCGGGTGAGTCCACGGCGAGCCCATGCGCGAAGACATGGCCTCCAGACCAAATTTGAGCGTGTCGAAGTTGGCGTAGTTGAACAGCCTCAGGATGGGCGCGATCCCGGCCCCTGAGCGCGTACTTACGAACACCGCGATGGACAGCACCAGCATCGCCAGGGTGCCGAGCAACAGGGCGATCACCAGGGACTCGCGGCGCTTCTGGTCCACCAGCAATTTAGCGGCGAGGAACACCCCCGACAGGTTCAGCAACCAGCGCAGCCAGTTGGCCAGGCCACTGCTGCTGTCGGCCTGGGTGATGACCTGCCCGACGATGAAGGGGAACACGCTGAACAGCATCAACCACAGCAGCATCTGATCGGTGGGACGTCGGACCAGGCTGGGCGCCTGGGGCAGGCGCGAGAGGAAGCTGTGCCACAGGATCGCGCCCCAGGTCAGGGCCAGAATCGCCTCGCTCACCGTGGTACGAATGCCCAGGTTGACCGTCGAGTACGGCATGAACGTCGCCACGGCGGCAAACAGCAACAGGCCCCAGAACGGAAAGCGCAGGATGGTCACCGCCGCCGCCAGGCCAGCCACGGCGACAAACGCCTTGGCCGGCGACAGCAGCAGGGCCAGGGCGCCAAACAGCAGGCCGAAGAGGATCGCGACGAGGCTTGCCAGATTGTCTCTCACGTCAGTTCCTCGATCAGTTCGGCCAGGCGCCGACGGTAGGCTTGGTGGTTGAAGCGCTGCGCCCATTGGCGCCGTTGCTCGGGGGATTCTTCGTCGGCCTGCTCACCCAGGCCGACCATCAAGTGCACCAGCGCCGGGCCATCGGTGGGCGAAAAGCGCGGGGCCGAGGGCGGGGTGATTTCATCCAGTGACGTACCGCTGGCCACCGCGACGGGGGTGCCGACGCTCAGCGCTTCGATCACCGGCAGGCCGAACCCTTCGGCATAGGAGGGTTGCCACAGGCGCGAGGCCTGGCGGTACAGCGCGTGCAACTCTGCATCCGACACACCGCTCAAGGCGCGAATGCCCGGCAGCGCGCGTTGGGCTTCGGGCAAATGATCGAGGCTGCCTACCAAGACCAGCTCCGGCACGGCGGATGATTGGCTGCGTGCCTGCTGCCAGGCGTCCACCAGGAACGGCACGTTCTTGCGCAACTCGCGGGTGCCCACCAGCAACCAGTAACGCGCTGGCAACTGGCGTGCGCTGAGGTCGGCGGCCAGCGCGGAGAACCCGTCGACCTGGTTGGGCAGTACGCGAATCTTGCCCGCCGCCTTGGGAAACAGCCGCGCGGTTTCATCGGCGCTGTACTGCGACGGCGTCCATACGCGGTCGGCGCTGTGTACCGCGTAGGCAATCGACAGGCGATCGCTGGTCTTGTAGATCAACGCCTTCATCCGGTTGGCGTGGTAGTTGTCCAGGGTGATCTGAAACAGATCATGCAACATCACGACGGTGCGCAACCCCGGCGGTTTGGGTGGTAGCGGCAGGCCCATATTGAAAGTGCTGATGTACAGATCGATATGCTGCTCGCGCAAGGCCCGCGGCAGGAAACCCGCCTCGAAACGCAGGCGATTCTGCGGCTGATGCATGGCCGTCTTGGCGCAGCCCCAGGGCGGACAATGGGCCCACAACCGGGTTTCATCGCCCAAAGGCGCCACGGTAAAGCGCTCGACCTCGGTGCTTGGCAGGGTGTGCAGCGCACTTTCCAGCGCATACACCTGGCGGCTGATGCCCGATTGCGGCGAGGTGCCGACGGTGCGGTAATCCAGGCCTACACGCATGCCGGCTCCTTTTGGTTTTGCGGCACGAGGGTGGCGTAGACCTGCTCCAGCTGGCTGGCGGCGACGCTCCAGTCATGGGCGCGACGCACATAGGCGCGGCCCGATTCCCCCATGGGGGTGGCGGCGCCGGGAAACTGCAGCAGGCGCACCACCGCATCGGCCAGCTCGGTGGCGCTTTGTCCGCCGAGGTAGTCCAGGCCTTCCACCAGGTCCAGCCCGGAGACGCCTTGCTCGGTGCTTGCCAGCGGCAAGCCGGCGGCCAGGGCTTCGAGCACCTTGAGTTTCGAACCGCCGCCGTGGCGCAACGGCGCCAGAAACACCGAGCAGCTCGATTGCAGATTCAGCAGGTTGGGCACAAAGCCTTGCCATTCGATGCGCGGGTCTTTCCAGCGCTCGCGCCAACTGTCCGGCATGCCAAAACCGCACACGCTCATGCGCGCGTCCGGGCAGCGCACCCAGATCTTGGGCAGGATTTCATCCAGGGCCCACTCGATGGCGTCCACGTTCGGCGCGTATTCATAGTTGCCAAGGAACAGCACACGGCGGGTCGACGGGTCGGGATGGGCGCCGGCAAAGTGATCGCAGTCCACGCCATTGACCACCACGGGCACCGGTTTGCCGGCTATTTTTTCCAGGGTCTTCGCGTCGCTGTCGGTGACGGCCACCACCTGCGCGGCCTGGCGCATCACTCGGCGTTCCCAGCGCGCATAGCGCCATTGATCGTAGCGAATGAAGGGCAGCGCCCAGCGCGGCAAACGGTCGTAAGTGGCCGCGCCGAGGGCAGACTCCACATTATGTTCGGTCAGCACAAACGGCTGGGATCTACGCGCCAGGGCATCTTCGTAAGGCTGGAAGCTGTAGCTGTGCTCGATCTGCACCACGTCCCACGGCTCACCCAGCAACCAATTGAAGGTGTCCTGCAACTCGCCCGACAAGCCATTCACGCTGGCCAGCAGCGGGTAGGGCGCCAACAGCCCGGCCACCAGGGTCGTGAAGCTGCGCAACGGGCGGCGCGGCAGGATGATCAACTGTTCGACAAACGCTTCCAGCACCTGGCGGTCGGTGAGCGACACCGGGTGCTTGTCATGCAGCAACAAGGTGATCCGGTGCCCACGCGCCGCCAGGCTGCGCAGCAGATGGAACTGGCGCGTCTTGCCGCCGCTGGTGGCGGGCGAGGGCGAGTAGGGCAGGATCCATAGAATGCGCATGGCAGGCCTCACTCCCATAACAGAATTTGCAGGTTCGGCTTGACCGTGACGGTCAGCCCGTGGGTGCCGCTCACCGGGGTTTGCGTGCCACGCAGCGGGTCATACAGGGTGGCGCTGGCCAAGCCGGGCAAGTGTGCATTGCCGCCCTCGGCCGACCAGAAAAACCACAACTTGCGCCCGTCGGTGCGGGTCCAGCCGATGCTGAACAGGCCGTCGGGCAACTGGTCGGCGCTGGGCGGGTCGCCGGGGGTGAGCTTTGGCCCGCTGACGTCGAGGAAGTTTTTCAGCGCGCTGTAGACCGGCTTGGGGTTGGCGTCGATGTCCAGCAAACCGTAGGACTGATCACGCACGCTGGCGCGCTGGTCCAGATCGCTCAAGGTGAACAGGAAGATCCTGTCGTAATCCAGCGCGCTCATCAGTGCCAGGCGACGCACCACGTAATCGGCCTGGGCCTGTGGGGTGATGATGTCCTGGGCGTCCTTGGGACCAGTGTAGGTCGACCAGCCCCACTCGGTGCTCCACAGGGTCTGCACGCCGGCGTTGCGCAGCGCCTGGTTGAGCGCGCTGGTCTTGGCGATAAAGTCCAGGTTGGCCGGGTCGTTGCCTTCGGGCAATTGGGTGTAGGGATGGTAGGAGATAACAGTGTTCAGGCTGGCCACACCGAGTGCGCCGAGGGCGTCCAACATGGTCTGGCCGTTGGGCATTTCGCTGAAGAACGCCATGCCGGCAGCGACCACCGGTTTGCTCGGGGTCACGGCCCGTAGCGCGGCGGCGGTGCTGGTCAGCAGCGTGGCGTAGCCGGCCGGATCGGCCACCGGGCGCCAGAAGCCCAGCAGGTTCGGTTCATTCCACACTTGCCAGGCGTCGACGCTGGGGTAGCGCTGGGCCAGCAATGCCATGCGGTTGGCGAATACGTTCGGGTCTTTCGGCGGGTACTGGTCCTGATACGGCGCACCCACCGGTGCGGTCGTGGCGAACGGTGCCGAACCGACCAGGTAGAACACCGACTTGAGTTGATTGTCCTGCAGCTTGCCCACCAGTTGATCCAGGGTTGCCACTTGGTACTGGCCTTCGACGGGTTCCAACTGATCCCAATGCAGGTCCAGGCGCACCCACTCCAAGCCCAGCGCCTTGAGACGGTCGATCTGCTTCTGGTAACGCTCGGGGCTGAACCACAGGAACTGCGCGTTCACCCCCAGAAAATCCTTCCACACCACCTCTTTGTTGCCCTTGAGCACATGATTTTCGGCGTCCGCCTGGCGCCCCCACAAAAACGCGGTCAGGCCCAGGGCGGCGACCACGGCCAAGGTGGCAAAGTAGGTGTGTTTACGTGCCATGGCGGGTGCCCTCGATGGCCTGCTCAAACAGTGTCTTGAATTTCAGCGCGGTCAATGGCCACAAGCGCTCGCGGCCGATTTCGCCGGCGCGCTCGGCCCAGTCCCGGGCCAGCAGCGGTGTGCGCGCCAGGCGCAGCAGTTGCTCGCTGAGTGCGGCCACGTCGCCTTCGGGGTAGATGGCGCCGTTGCCGCTGGCGACTTCTTCGGCAAACGCACGGGCATCCGAGGTAATCGCACCACGACCGCACGCCGCTGCCCAGGACAACGCGCCGCTGGTGCCGCGTTGGCGCCCGAGCAGGCCGAGTTTTTTCGATTCACGGTACGGCAGCACCATCACATGGTGCGCCTGGATAGTCTGGGCGATCTCGTCGGCCGGCAGGTTCAGTCGCCAGTCGATCGCATCCGTCAGGCCGAGGTCGGCGATCTGGCTGTTCAACTGTTCCAGGTAATTGCCGCCTGCGCCGAACGCCATTTCGGCAGCAGTACCACCGGCCAGGGTCAGGCGCACACGGTCACGCCGTTCGGGGGCTTGTTTGAACACAGCAGCCAGGGCCTGCAACAGGTCCTCGATGCCTTTGCCCCGGTAGATAAAACCGAAGTACAGCAGGTGCAACGTGTCCAGCGGCGGCAGCGGCACGGGTGGGATGGCCAGGTTGGCGTGGTTGATCACCGCCACTTTGCCCGCCGGCAATTGCATGCGCTGGCTCAGGCATTCGGCGCCCAGGCGGGTGAGGGTGATCAGCCGTGTCAGGCCTTTTGCGACCTGGCGCTCTTCACGCAGGGTCAGCGGGTCGGCCAGCACCACCGCCGCCTGGGGCAGCGGGCTGGGCAAGCGTTCCAGCAGGTTCAACGGAAACGGCAACTGCTCGCGCCGCCACACGATCCGTTCCGGGTCATGCACGGTGGCGGTCAAGGGCAAGGCCGGGTGGGCCTTGCGCAGTTCACGCAGGGCCAGAAACTCACCCAGGCGCCCGCCGCCCAACTCGGCGTGGACCAGGTCCACGCTCTGCCAGTCGAACGCAGCGATGGCCTGCTTGATCGCCTCGCTGTTGCCCGCCACACCGGTCAACGGCGTCAGCACCGTCACACCCAGGTGTTCCAAAGCCGTGCGGAAATGGTTCGCGTAGTCGGCGATCCCGTTTTTTTCCGGCGGCAATGGGGCGAGCAGGGCGATGCGCATCAGAACACCCTCTGGTACTTGGCGATGGTCTTGAGCACTTTGGCCGGCACTTCGAACTTACGCCGGTTGATGATGATGCCGTCCACCTTGCCGAACGCCGTATTGAGGATCGACAGCGCGTGCTCGACCACGGGCACTGTGCTGGTATTCGCTTCCACCACCAGGGCGATCAGGTCGGCGCGGCGCAGGTTGATAAACGCGTCGCGGTTATCCAGCAGTGCGGACGCGTCCAGCAGCACCACTTCGCCCGGCTGGGCGGGTTCAGCCCCGCCGACACGCACGGTGATGCCGTTTTCCTCAAGCAACCTACGCAGGTGTTCCACCACAAATGTCACCCCTTCGCCATGGCGCGCCGAGGTCAGCCCCAGCGTCATGCCTTGCTCGGCAATCCGCTCCAACTGCAGCAAGCCGTACAGGCGGTAGATGCTCGCGTTGAACGCGTTGGTGCCTTGGGCGGTGCTGGTGTCCAGCTCCGGCAGGGTGGTCCACAGCGGCAGGCCGAACTTGCGTTCCACCAAACCGCCGTCGTGGATGCGCTGGTCGAGCAGGTAGCACAGGTAGATCACCAACAGGCCCACGACGATGGCAAACGGAATCGCCAACAGCAGCATCATCAGGGTTTTCGGGAAGATGCGACCGGGGTTCAGGGTGGCCTCTTCGATCACCGCGATGTTGCTGATCTGGCTGTTATCCAGTTCACGGTCGATGCGCGACTTTTCCAGGTTGTCCACGTACAGCGCGTAGTTGCGTTCGGCGGTGCTCAGCTCGCGGCCCAGGCGGGTCAACTCCGGTTCGATCTCCAGGGCTTGCTTGCGTTGGGCTTCCAGGTTGCTCAGTTGCTTTTGCTGCTGGAGCAGTTGGGTGCGCAGTGCCAGGTTGTTGCTCGTTTCATCCAGCAGCACCCGCTGCAAGTGGATTTCCAGGGTGTTGGGCGCACGGTTTTCCGAGCTCTGCACAGTGTTGCTTTCGCTGGCGACGTGGGCCTGCATCGCGCGGATCGACGCATCCAGAGCTTTGACCGGCGGCGCGTTATCCGTGTAGGTGCGCAGCATGTCGGCCTTTTCCAGCAGCTTCTGGTTGAGCAGGCGACGCAAGTCTTGCTGCTGTGGGTTGAGTGCGATCTGGCGCACCGTGGTCACTTCTTTGGGCTGCGTCTTGAGCTGGGTGCGGGTGCTCCCGATGGCGCTGTCGGAAGACGCGATCAGGCGCGAAGTATTGAACGTCTCGCCGCGCAACACATTGATGCGCTCGGACAAGTCCTCCAGGCGATCAGTGATGCTGGCTGCGCCGATCTCATTGAGGTGTTTGAGAATCTGCTCCTTGAGGCTCTTGATCTCGGTGGCGCTGGTGGACACCTGGCCTTCATAGAAGACATACAGGCTCTTGCGCCCCAGTGCCTGGGTGCGTTCGTTGATGTAGGTCTCGACCCAGTCCTTGACCACCGCCTGGGCGATTTGCGGGTCACCCCAGGTGAAGCTGATGTCCATCACCGTGGAGCCCGCGGCGTGGCTCACGTCGAAGTTCTTCTCCAGGCTGGCTGCCAGGCGTTCGACCGGCGTGGTTTTTTCGACGATGCCCACCGTTTCCAGGACCACGCGCAGGCCGTCGAAGACGCCGTCGACCGCACTTTTGACGTAGTACTTGGTGCGCTTCAAAAAGCCCTCGGGCGGCGGCTGATTGGCAATCGCTTCCAGGTAGTGCTCGGCCACGGCCCTCACGATAGGGCGCCCGGTCAGCAGCCGCTCTTCATCGACAATCGGGTCGCGCTGGGTGCTGGGCATTACCAGTGCCTGGCGGTTACTGATCTCAATGGGCAGGGTCGAATCGCGCCCCGGTTTCACCAGCAGTCGAGCGGTGGATTCGTACTTGGCCGGCAGCAGGAAAGCCCCCAGCAGTATGATCACCAACGCGGCAATGGCGGCCAGCTTGAACTCGTGCCGGAAGATGAAGAACAGGCGTAGCAGATCACGAAAAGAACGGATCTCGATCATGGGATGTCGCTCCTTTAGTTGTTGCCGCCGCTGGTGCGCGTGTAGTTGTAGCCAACCCCAATGGACTTGGTGAACGGGATCAGTTGGTTCATGTAGGTATCGACTCCCTGAATGCGCTCGCCCACGTTGGATTTGGGCACGAACACCACATCACCGCGTTGCAGGTGCACCGGTTTGCGCCCGTTGGGGCCGGTCCTGAGCAGTTGGCTGAAGTCCAGGAAATAAGCGCGATAGGCGCCTTGGGCGTCTTCGCGCAGCAGCGCAACCATGCTGGCGTTGCCCGCCGGGCTGACCCCGCCGGCGCCGACAATCGCCTGTTCCAAGGTGTTGGCCGTGGCGATCTGCACCGCCGTCGGGTTATTCACCGCGCCGCCGACAATCACCGTGTTGCCGGGCGCCTGGTTGATGTTCACCGTCACACGCGGCTCGCGGTACGTCTGCGCAAGCTTGCCGGTCAGCTCTGTCGCCAGCTCCGAGGGCTGGCGCCCGGCAACCTGGATCGGGCCCAGGAATGGGTAGTTGATCTTGCCGTCGGTCTGCACGGTGTACAGCGTCAACTCGTAGATCGTGCTGACGTTGAACGCCGACAGCGTCGGCATCTCGCCGGCATCGCGCACGATGCGCAACTGGTCGCCGATACGGATGCGTTCTACCGCCGGCGGCAGCTGGGCCAGTTGTTCGAGGGCGCGCTTGCCTTCCTCGACGGTCTTGCTGTCGGGCGGCACGATGCGCGCCGGCGTATTGCAGGCGGCCAGAGCCATCATGGCCACGACGAGCAGGGTTCGTTTCATCAAGGGGGACTTCCTGTGGGTCATGATGCTCACCTCCAATAACCGGGAAACATGCTGATGCGCCGCTTGAGGGCGAGAGGCAGGCGACGCTCAAGATGGCCCAGGCGATAACCGAGCAACTTGAACGCACTGCGTACCAGCACCTCCGGCACGCGGTGCAAGGCGCCGGCTTTGCGCAAGGCCGCGAGTTCGGCCAGTACATAGCGTTTGCCTTCGCCACCCGCGTCGCCAAAGGCCTGTTTGATCCACGGCTCGCGGCCATAGAACACGCCGATATCGAAGTAGCGATGAAATTCGTCCATGAGTTTGTAATCGTGTGAGTGATGCACCAGCGCCGTGGCGGCGTAGCGCACCTTGTAGCCGTCGAGCAGCATGCGCGCAGCGACGTAGGCGTCTTCGCTGCCGATCACGTCGACGGGGAAACCTCCCACCGCGTGCAATGCACTGCGCCGGTACACGGAAAACGAGTCGGAGCTGAAGCAGGTCTTGATCCCCAGCGTGGGTGCATCGGCCAGGCTTTTACTGCGGCTGTGCTCGGGGTAGTTGAAGTGCCGCGATTGCGCGCCCAGCACCCCCGCGTCGGGGTGGGGCAGTTGGCGTCCGTAGGCGACGCCGTTGAGCGGGTCCTGCTGCAACTCGGCGAGCAGGTTGGCGAAGGTCTCGGGCGTGGCGGGAATGGCGTCCTGGGTCATCACGATCAACGCATCGCCACCCACCTGCTCGCTGGCCCAGCGGCGGGTGCCGCCGTGGTTGAAGTCACGGGCGTCGATCACTTCGACCCGAGCGCCGAACTCGCGAAAACGCGCCACGGTGTCATCGCTGGAGGCGCTGTCCACCACCAGCATCTCGTCCGGCTGCAGGGTTTGCATCTTCAGCGCCGGCAGCAGGCGTGCCAGGTGGCTGGAGGCGTTACGGGTCGGGATGATCAGGGACGTGCGCATATCATTTTTTCACGTCGGCGGGCGCACGGCCGTAAATGTCGTCGAAGCGCACGATGTCGTCTTCGCCCAGGTACTCGCCGCTCTGCACCTCGATCATCACCAGGTCGATGATGCCGGGGTTGGTCAGCCGGTGTTTGTGCCCGGCCGGGATGTAGGTGGACTCGTTGGCGTTGATCAGGAATTCCCGTTCGCCGTTGGTGATCTGCGCCGCGCCGCTGACCACCACCCAGTGCTCGCTGCGGTGGTGGTGCATCTGCAATGACAGCGATGCCTGGGGCTTGACCACGATGCGCTTGATCTTGAAGCGGCTGCTTTCCTCCAGCACGGTGTAGGTGCCCCACGGCCGGGTGACGGTGCGGTGCAGGCTGTACGCCGGATGGTTCTGGCGCTTGAGCTCGGCGACGATGTAGCGCACATCCTGGCTGCGTTGGGCATCGGCGATCAGCAGCGCGTCGGGGGTGTCGACGATGATCAGGTCGCGCACGCCCACGGCGCCCAATACGCGCTTGGGTGAGTCGATGTAGCAGTTGTGCACGTCATGCAAAATCGCTTCGCCATTGACCTGGTTGCCATGGGCGTCGCTGGGGGTGAGCTGGCGCAGGGCTTCCCACGAGCCGATATCGCTCCAGCCAATGTCACAGGGCACCACGGCCACTTGGTCGGACTTTTCCATCAGTGCTACATCGATGGAAATGTCCGGCGCGCTGCCGAAGGCGTCGGCGTCCAGTTCACGCTGGCGCGAGGTGTTGTTTTGCAGGCTCTGGCTGTGTTCCAGCGCGGCGCGTGCGGCTCCCAGCACGTCCGGGGCATGGGCGGCCAGTTCGTCCACCAGGGTGCTGGCCTTGAAGCAGAACATGCCGGCATTCCACAAGTGCTTGCCGCCGTCGAGGTAGCCTTGGGCGGTCGCCAGGTCGGGTTTCTCGACGAAGCGTTTGACCCGGTTGCCGTGGCGCAGTTTTTCACCTTGTTCGATGTAGCCAAAACCGGTTTCCGGATGGTCGGGCTGGATGCCGAAGGTCACCAGGTAGCCGGCTTCGGCGAGGTCCCGGGCCTGGGTCACGGCGTCGGCGAACGCGACTTCATTGAGAATCAAATGGTCGGCAGGCATCACCAGCAATTGCGCATCGCCGCCGAAGTGTTCCTGCACATGCAACGCTGCCACTGCGATGGCCGCCGCCGTATTGCGGCCGAACGGTTCCAGCAACAAGTCCAGAGGCAGGCGGGCGTTGTTGACCGACCGGTAGTCATCGAGGGTGCGAAACAGCAGGTCGCGGTTGGTGACTGTCAGTACGCTTTGCACCCCAGGCAGTTTGGCGGCGCGCTGGAAGGTTTTTTGCAGCAGGCTCTGGCCGTCACGCATGCGCATGAAGGGTTTGGGCATGTTCTGCCGCGACACCGGCCACAGCCGGGTGCCCGAACCACCGGAAACGATGCAGGGAATCAATCCGTTGAGGGTATTCATCAATAGACTTCCTTGGTGGAAAGGACGGCCGGGACCGTCATGAAAACGATGTACAGGTCAAACCACACCGACCACTTGGAGATGTACTCCAGGTCGTACTCGACACGTTTCTGAATTTTGAACAGGGTGTCGGTCTCACCTCGGTAGCCATTGATCTGCGCCCAACCGGTGATGCCGGGCTTCACGCGGTGGCGCGAGCTGTACTCACTCACTGCCACTTCAAACGGAACACCGGCGGCCTTGGTCGCGGTGGCATGGGGGCGCGGGCCGACCATCGACATGTTGCCCAGCAGCACGTTGAACAGCTGCGGCAGCTCGTCGATGCTGGTCTTGCGGATGATGCGGCCCACGCGGGTGATACGTGGGTCCTGGCGGGTAGTCTGGCGTTCGGCGGTGAAATCGCTCTGGTCGGTGTACATCGAGCGGAACTTGAACACGCGGATTTCGTTGTCGTTGTAACCGTAGCGGTTCTGGCGGAACAGCACCGGCCCCTTGGAGTCGAGCTTGATCGCAATCGCCGTGGCCACCATCACCGGCGACAGACACACCAGCGCCAGGCTGGCGAGAAAGCAATCCTCCAGGCGCTTGATCACCGGCGACCAGCCACGCAGCGGCAGTTGCGAGGTGTTGAACATCAGGATGCCGCCGACGTCGGTGATTTTGCTGTGGCCGTAGCGCAGGGCCGCCATGTCGGGCACCAACATCACGTTCACCGACATCTGCCGCAGGCGGTTGACCAACCCGTGGATGCGCTGCTCGGCGGCCCATGGCAGGCAGATCATCACTTGGTTGACCTGTTCGGCGCGGATCAGTTTTTCCAGGTCGCGGGTGTTGCCCAACAAGGGCAGCTTGCTCAATTCCTTGGGGATGCGTTCGGTGCGATCGTCGATAAAACCGACCAGTCCGGAGCGGATATCTCCATTGCGTTGCAGGTGGTCGGCGACGTGCACGGCGGTGTCGGTAAAACCCAGGATCACCGTGCGTTGCAGGTATTTGCCCTTGCGCATCAGGTTGCGGTAGAGGCGCAGCATCAGCAGGCGTTCCAGGCAGAACAGGCACAGGCTGGCGACGTACCACGCGGCCAGGTTGCGCGGGGTCAACTGCGGGAAAAACTGCAGGATCTGGTACATGAACAGCAGGATGCAAAACGCCGCGGACCACGCCTTGATCTTGGTTTTCAGGCGTAGCCGGTTACTGAACAATTCTTCGGAATAGATGCCCAGAGCCTGGAACAGAATGATCGTCAGGACCGCGAAAAATACCAGCAGGCCGAGGAAATGACTACGTAGCTCCGGGTCCATCGGGTCGATGAAAACCACCAGCACCAACGGGGGCAGAATGGCGCTCAGACCATGTATGAATTTGACGAAAACAACAAAGAACTCAACAAAACCGGCACGCGTTAAAAACAGGCTGTCGACGGACGACTTTTCTCGCATAAAACATCCCTCATTGCACTCCAGACGCAGCTGTTCGGTTGATGTATTCAATAAAGCAGCAGGCTGCTTTAGAGGCACGTCGAACTACGGCTACGCTGGGTAATACGCAACTTTTCATTCAAAAAATATATATTCATTTGAATGGTTTTCGCGGGTGTCGTGACTAAAGGAGTGTTTCCTTTTCAATGCTAGTCAACGGATTGACGATGGTGCGGAGGTGGCATGCTAGACAGGTTTATCAGTCTCTTTTTCGGCATTTTATTGACATTCCTTGTCCAGTCACTCGGTGAAGGGGGGTGTGTTTTTGAGTGTAGGAACAAATGTGAGATTTTTCCTGCTTAACGGTAAAACCTTTTTATAAACGCGGTAGGAAAGGGGGACAAAGAGGGGAGGCAGGGCGCACTAAGTGCCCTGCCAGCGGGGTTTTCGAGGGGTTAGAAGTTGCCTTTCAAACTCACCGTAAAATTACGCGGTTCGCCATAAAAGTTGCCCCAGGAGGCGGTGCCCACGGTGTTGTAGTAGGTTTTATCAAACAGGTTGTTGCCATTGAGCGCCACTGTCCAGGTGTCATCCACACGGTACGCCAGGCGTGCGTTCCAAGTGGCGTAACCGGGTTGTTCGAGCTTGATGGTCTGCACGCGATAGTTGCTGCTCTGGGCATTGACCCCTGTGCCGACGCTCCATTTCGACAGCGCGCCGTCGAGCTGGTAGTCGCCCCACACGCGCAGCATGTGACGGGGCACGTAGGTGTTGGACGTGCCACCCTGCTTCGCGACGTCGATGGTGCTCAGGGATTGGGTCTGGGTGTAGGTATAGCCGCCGAACAGTTGCAGGCGTTCGAGCACTTCACCGCTGATTTCGGCCTCCACGCCCTGGGCGCGCACCTTGCCTTTGTCGGTGTAGCAAAAGCCGTCGGCGGAGGTCGCGCATTGGGTGGTGTAGTCGGACTCGGCGCCGTTTTTCTCAATCGCGCGGAACAATGCCAGGGAGCTGTTGAGGCGCCCGTCGAACCATTCGCCCTTGATGCCCAACTCGTAGTTGTCGCCGACCTTCGGCTGGAGGGCCGCGCCGTCGACGGTGGCGTAAGAGCTTTGCGGCTGGAAAATATCCGCATAGCTGGCGTACACCGAGAGGTGCTCGTTGAGGTCGTAGATCAGCGCGGCAAACGGCGTGACTTCGCCGGTTTCGCGGGTGCGTGCATCCTGCGTGGCCCATTCGCCCCAGGCCAGGTTGTAGGATTGGCGACGGTTCTCGTACCAACTGACGCGGCTGCCGACGATCAGCATCAGCGGCTCGGCCAAGCGCAGGCGCAAGGTGGCATAGGTGCCATATTGAGTGGCGGTCTCCTTGACCGTGCCACCCCGGTACATGTTCGGCCAGAAGCTGCTGTTGGCCGGTTCCGGGAAGTGGTGATCGGGTTGGTAGATGCTCTGGCGCCTGGGCAGGTTCTGGATCGCGTACACGTCGTCCTGGGTACCACGGCTGCCGTTGGCACCGAGGATCAGCTCATGCTCCAGGCCAAAGGCTTCGAACTTGCCGTCGACGTAGGCGTCGAGGCCGAAGTCCTTATGGTTGTAGTCCATCAGCGCCGCGTAAGAGTTGGCAGTGGGCGTCGGGTTGTCGTAGGCGATGGTGCCTTCGCTGGCGGCGTACTTGGTGTCTTGCAGGTTGCGGCTGTGCACCGCCGAGACCTTGAGTTTCCAGTCATCGTTGAATTGATGGGTCAGGTCGGCGAAGAACGTGGTGCGCCGGCTTTGCCAGTCGTTCCAGGACTGGCCCAGACACGTGGAGCGGCTGAGGTTGGCGCTTTTGCCATCGGCGTAGCGCGGCAGGCCGCCCCAGCACGGGCTGGCGTCGACGTCTTCGTAGCTGGCGCCGACGCCCAGGGTGGTGTCGGGGTTGAGGTCGATGTCCAATGCGCCATAGAACGCCTGGTCCTGGCGCTTCTGAATGTCCATGTAGGAACCGCGAGTCTGCTGGCTGATCGCTGCGCGGCCGCGCACGGTGCCGCTGTCATTCAACGGGCCACCGGTGTCGACGTCGGCGCGGTAGTTGTCCCAGGTGCCGGCGGACAACGACAGGCTGGTGGTGGGCTTGGCCTGTGGTCGTTTGCGCACGAAGTTCACCGCGCCGCTGGCGGTGCCGGCGCCCTTGAGCATTCCGGCTGCGCCCTTGAGCACTTCCACCCGGTCGTAGATCGCCATGTTGGCGCTGAAACTGTCGGCTTGTACGTAGTCCTTGCCCATGTCCAGTGGCACGCCGTCGTACTGGTACTGGCCGAGCATCTTGAAACCACGGGAATAGAAGTACTTGCCGCCCATGGGCGACTCGTACGTGGTGATCCCCGGCGTGCGTTCCATCACGTCGTCAATGGTGGTGAGGTTCTGGTCATCCATCAGTTGGCGGGTCAGCACACTGACCGACTGCGGTGTTTCCCGCAGGCTATGTTCACCTTTGCCGATGGTCACGGCGCCGGTGGTGTAGGAACCGGTGCCATCGGTAAGGGCACCCAAGCGTTCGCCGGTGACCATTGTGGCGCCCAGGTTCAGTGCACCGGTTTGGGCTACTTGCGGCAGGAGCAACCACGTGTTGTTGCCCTGGCGCTGGGCGTCCAGGCCTTGGCCTCGCAGCAACTGGCCAAGAGCCTGTTGCGGGTCGAAGCGGCCGCTGAGGCCTGGGCTGGCCTTGCCGGCGACACTGGTGGCGTCGTACGACAGGCTGACACCGGCCTGACGGGCGAACTGGTCCAGCGCGTTGGCCAGGGAGCCGGCGGCGATCTGCCAGTCGCGGGTCTGGGTATCGCCGGCTGGGGTTTCAGCCCCCACGGCCAGCGGCACGGCGGCGCTGCTCAGGCAGGCGCCGAGCAAAGCGGCCTGCACCGTGCGCTTGAGGGGGGAACGTTGGAAGGGGATCGCTTGCATGACCGCGGGATGCTCCTGAAGGAAGTGAACAGAACCGGCCTGTTGATCGGCCTTTCCTTACAGGTCGAGCGGCAATGCGAATTCACCTCATTTATTTTTGACGGGTTATACGCGGGGCGAGACGGTCACCCAATAACGGCTGCGGTAGGTGACGTCGACCTTGAGCGAATGCGCCACCAGGCTGAGCACTTGATCGGTATCGTCCAACTGATAGGTGCCCGACACGCGCATCCCGGCGACCGCTTCGCTGCAACGTAGCAGGCCGTTGCGATAACGTCCCAGCTCGGCAAGGAAGTCATCCAGGCGCATGTTGTGGGCGCTGATCACGCCGTCGCTCCAGGCCCAAGGGTCCAGGCCATTGGCGCGGGGAGGGCGAATGCCATGGCGGTCGAACAGCACCTGTTCGCCCGGCTGGATCAACTGCCGGGCGCTGGCGTCATGGCGGCCTGCAAACAGCGCCACCGTGCCCTGTTGTACGGCGAGCAACGTGCCTTGGGCGTCTTCACGCACCAGGAAACGGGTGCCGAGGGCGCGCAGGTAACCGTCGCGGGTCTGCACCCAGAAGGGTCGGCTGTCGCCGCCGGTATTGACCAGTATTTCACCCTGGCGCAAGTGCACCAGGCGCCGCTCCTGATCAAACGCCGTATCGAAGGCACTGGCGCTGTTGAGCTGGATGTGGCTGCCATCGTTCAGCGCCACCCAGCGCCGTTCCCCGGTGACGGTGCGGTAATCGGCCAGCATGGCGGGCAGCGGCGTGTAGTCGCGGCCAAGCCAGGTCAAACCAGCCGTGCCGGCCACCAGCCCGAGCAGTTTCAAGCCGTCACGGCGGCTGATGCGTTGGCGCGCACCGCGCAGGGCATGGCGCCCAACCTGGGCCGGTAACTGGCTGAAATCGTCATTCATGGTCGCCACCCGCTGCCACACCTGCTGGTGTTCGGCGCTGGTGTGCAGCCAACGGTCAAATGCGGCGGTGCTGGCATCGTCGGCGGGGTTGAAGCGCAGTGTGATCATCCACTGGATGGCCTGGTCGACCAGGCGCGGGTCATCGTTCGGCATATCGCAACCGATAACAGGCGTGCAGTGCCTTGGCCAGGTCGCGTTCCACGGTGGCCTTGGATACGTTCAGGCGCAGGGCGATCTGTGCGCAGGTCAGGCCGTCGAGTTGGGCCAGCAGGAACGCCTCGCGCGCACGTGGCTTGAGTTGGTCGAGCAGGCGGTCGATACGTTCCAGGCTGTCGAGGATCAACCGCCGGGTTTCCTCCGACGGCACTTGCACCTGCGGGAAATGCGCGAGGCTTTCCAGGTAGGCGCGCTCCAGTTCACGGCGGCGGTACTGGTCGATCATCAGGCTGCGCGCGATGCTGCTCAGGTACGCGCGGGGCTGCTGCACCGTCTGCTGCTTGCGCGCATTGAGCAGGCGCACGAAGGTTTCCTGGGCCAGGTCGGCGGCATGCTCGCGGCAACCGGTGCGCCGGCTCAACCAGCTACGCAGCCAGGAATGATGGGCATGGTACAGCTGGCCGATAGCGGCATGGTCCAGTGGGTGATCGCTCGACATGGGCATCCTGGCGCAGCAGTCTTAATTGATAATGTTTCGCATTCTAGACGTTGGCCGTGGCAATGAGCAATCACCGGGGGGCATTGTATCCAGCACAATTTTTTGTTTGCCCAAGGCCGGCCGATTAGGCTGCGTGCTTTCCCGACGGAGGGCTGAGCATGATCGACGTGACGACCCTGGCGATATTTTCCGGTGCAGTGGTGCTGTTGCTGCTGTCTCCGGGACCGAACATGGCCTTTGTTGTCAGCCACGGCGTGACTCACGGCTGGCGCGGTGGAATAGCGTCGGCGCTGGGCATCATTGTGGCGGACCTGCTGCTGACGGTATTGACCGCCAGCGGGGTGACGGCGCTGGTCGCCAGTTGGCCGCCATCCTTTGATGTGATCCGGTATGCGGGGGTGATCTACCTGTTGTGGCTGGTGTTCAAGACCTTGCAGAAAAGCCCTGGTCTGGGCATGGCCCACATCAACCGTGTGCCCTTGGGCCGAGTAGGTTGGCAGGCGATGCTCAATAGCTTGCTCAACCCCAAGGCATTGCTGTTTTTTCTGGTGTTCCTGCCGCAGTTCGTAAGGCCCGAGGCCGGGCCTATCGCCCTGCAATTGCTGGTGCTGGGCGGCGTGCTGACCGTGATCGCCGGTGTGTTTCACGCACTGCTGGGGTGTTTTGGTGGCGGGCTCAGCCGGTTCTTTGCCAGGCGCACACACAGCGCCTGGCTGCAGAAGTGGGGTCTGGCGACGGTACTGATGCTGCTGGCCGTGCGCCTGGCGGTGATGTCGCGCCCCAACTGACTGGCATCAGGGCAAGCCTTGCCCGCTACAGCGTCAGCCCAACCGCGCCGCCGCCCGTGCGGTGATCTCGCCGCGCACCCGGCGCGATTCCACCGTGCGCTTCTTCGCCTCTTCCAGCACATGGGCGGGCGCCGTCTGGGGGCTGCCCGAATCGAACGGCGGCGCCGGTGCATATTCGATCTGCAACTGCACCAGTTGCGCCGCCGCTTCGCTGTACAACTCAGCCGCCAGGACCAGCGCGAAGTCGATCCCCGCCGTGATCCCGCCGCCGGTAAACAGGTTGCCGTCACGCACCACGCGCTCCTGCACCGGGATGGCGCCGAGCGGGGCGAGCATGTCGTGGTAGGCCCAGTGGGTGGTGGCCTTGCGACCGCGCAGCAGGCCCGCCGCGCCGAGTACCAGCGAGCCGGTACACACCGAGGTCACGTAGCGCGCGGTCTGGGCCTGGGCCTTGAGGAAGTCCAGGGTGGCCGGGTCTTCCATCAGCGCGCCGACGCCGGAACCGCCGGGCACGCAGAGCACATCCAGGTTGGGGCAGTCGGCATAGGTGGTGGTCGGTGTGAACACCAACCCGGTGCTGGACGTGACCGGCGCCAGGTCTTTCCACACCAGGTGCAACTTCACATCCGGCAGCGAGCCCAGCACGTCATAAGGGCCGGTCAGGTCCAGTTGCTGAATGCCGGGAAACAACACAAAGCCGATCTGCAAGGTCATCAAGAATGCTCCGATAAGGGGTGGACGGCTTCACTCTAGAGGCCTAGGCTTTGGCGAATACGCCATTGACCCCACGAATCACGCCAATCATGCCCAGAATTGTCCACGTCCTCGCTTTCGATAACGCCCAGGTGCTCGACGTGACCGGGCCGTTGCAGGTGTTCGCCTCCGCCAATGACTTGGCCCGCCAGCGCGGCCTGCCGTTGCCTTACGCCGTCTCGGTGATCGCCGCCCAGCGTGAACCGGTGATGACCTCTGCGGGCCTGGCCCTGGTGGCCGAGCCCTTGCCCGCCGTCGATGCGCCGTGCGACACGCTGGTGATCGCTGGCGGCTGGGGTGTGTACGGCGCTTCTGAGGACCTGGCGCTGGTGGACTGGGTGCGGGAAAAGGCCCGGCACACCCGGCGCATGACCTCGGTGTGCACGGGCGCCTTTTTGCTCGCCGCCAGCGGCATGCTCGACGGCTGCCGCGTGGCGACCCACTGGACGCGCTGCGAAGAACTGGCGCGCAAGTTTCCTTCCCTGACGGTGGAGTCCAACCCGATCTTCATCCAGCAGGGCGCGGTGTGGACGTCGGCCGGTGTGACCGCCGGCATCGACCTGTGCCTGGCCCTGGTGGAAGAAGACCTCGGCGGCGCAGTCGCGCTGGAAGTGGCGCGGCACCTGGTGGTGTTTCTCAAGCGGCCCGGCGGCCAATCGCAATTCAGCGTGACCCTGTCGCTGCAAAAGGGCGACAGCCGCTTCGCCGAATTGCACGCCTGGATAGCCGAAAACCTCACCCTGGAGTTGAACATTGCGACCCTGGCCGCCCAGGCCGGCATGAGCGAGCGCAGCTTCGTGCGCCACTACCGCGCCGAAACCGGGCAGACCCCCGCGCGCGCCGTCGAACTGATCCGCGTCGAAACCGCCCGCCGGCAATTGGCGGACAGCAACGCGTCAATCAAACGCATCGCCGTGCAGTGCGGATTTGGTTGTGAAGAAACCCTGCGCCGCAGCTTTTTGCGGGCCTTGTCAGTCACGCCCCAGGCCTATCGCGAGCGCTTTTGCGCGGTGTCGTAGGCGAGCAATTCCAGCACGGCATCCAAGGTGGCTTGCGGTGCTTCCTGGGGAATATTGTGGCCCACGCCGGGCAACACCTGGCGTCGGTAAAAACCGCTGAAGTGCTCCAGGTCGTCGTCCTCTTCCGGCGGCGGGCCTACGCCGTCATCGGCACCGCACAACGAGATGCTCGGCACCGAGATCGCCGGTTGCAGCGCCAGCGCCTGCTCGATGGCTTCCAGCGCAGGATCGCCGGGCGCGTACATGAAACGGTGGCGGTAGGAGTGAATCACCACCTCGACAAAGTCCGGGTTATCGAAGGACGGTGCGGTCTGCCCATACAGAGCCGGCCCCTCGGCCCAGGACGGTGACCATAGCGACCACAGCAGCTCGCAGAGTTCGCGGCGGTTGGCGGTCAACCCGTCCACACCGCGCTGGGTATGAAAGTAATACTGGTACCACAACCGATGCTCCGTCACCGGCGCCCGAGGCGTGGGCGACTTGGCAATGTCCTGGATGTTGTAGCCGTCCCCGGTCACCAGCCCGCGTACCCGCTGCGGCCACAGCGCGGCAACGATACACGCGGCGCGCCCGCCCCAGTCATAACCCGCCAGCGTGGCCTGCGCGATGTCCAGCGCATTCATGAACTCCAGCAGATCCCTGGCCAACGCCGCCTGTTGCCCGGAACGCATGACCTGCGCGTTGATAAATCGCGTTGGCCCATAACCGCGCAAATACGGCACCAACACCCGGCAGCCGCGCTCAGCGAGCACCGGCGCAATCGCGTCATAAGCACGCGGGTCGTAAGGGAAACCATGCAGCAGGATCACCGGCTCGCCATCGGCAGGACCGTGGGCCTCGTAGTGGATGTCGAGCACGGAGGTTTGCACGTGGAGCAATGGGGCGGTCAGGGTCATGGTTGGGCTCCGTGGTTGGCCAGCGTTAGTACATTTGAAGGGAAGCAAGCCCCCTGTGGTGAGCGGGCTTCTGTGGTGAGCGGGCTTGCCCCGCGCTGGGCTGCGCAGCAGCCCCAATAAAGGCAATAAGGTTTAGCCCTTGAGTGTGTGTCGGTCAATGCGCCACGCATTTGGAGTGCGATGCATCGGCGCCTTACCGACCAGCTCTCAAGGTTGCCACACCGTTTTCTCCCCACTCAACTTGCGGTCCAGGAACGTCGCCGCGCTGATCAGCGCCAAATGGCTCAACGCTTGTGGCGTGTTGCCCAGATGCCGTGCATGGCTGTCGAACTCTTCGGCGTACAGCCCCAGTGGGTTGGCGTAGCGCAGCAGTTGTTCGAATTCCAGGTGGGCTTTCTCCACCTGGCCGGCGCGGGCCAGGCATTCGACGTACCAGAACGAGCACGCGGTAAATGCGCCTTCGGTGCCTTGCAGGCCGTCGATCTGGCTGTCGTCGTTGCGGTAGCGGTAGACCATGCCGTCACGCACCAGGCTTTTCTGGATCGCGTCCAGGGTGCTCAACCAGCGCGGGTCGGTGGCCGCGACGAAGCGCACCAGTGGCATCAGCAGCATCGAACCGTCCAGCGCCGTGCTGCCGATGTGCTGCACAAAATGCCCGCGTTCGTCGTTCCAGAAGTTGCTCCAGATGTCGGCGTAGATCGCTTGGCGCGTCTTGTCCCAGCGCGCAAATGGCGCCGGCAACGAGCGTTTGGAAGCCAGGCGGATTGCGCGGTCCAGGGCCACCCAGCACATCAGTCGCGAATGCAGGAAGTGGTGTTGCTCGCCGCGCATTTCCCAGATGCCCACGTCTTTCTGGTCCCAGATTTCGCAGACCTGATCGACGACTTCTACCGTATGTTTCCAGCCCTCGTGGGAGATGGCTTCGCCGTACTTGTTGACGAGGTACACCGCGTCCATCAACTCCCCATAAATATCCAGCTGGATCTGGTCGACCGCTTCATTGCCGATGCGCACCGGCCTGGCGCCACCGTGGCCACTCAGGTGATCCAGGTGGGTTTCAGGCAACTCCTGGCGACCGTCAATGCCGTAGAGGATGTTGATTTTGGTCGGCTGGCCGCAGCAGTCGCTGACCCGGCCCTTGAGCCAACGCATGTAGGCATTGGCCTCGTCGACAAAACCCAGGCGCATAAAGGCGTAGACGGTAAACGACGCATCGCGGATCCAGGTGTAGCGGTAGTCCCAGTTGCGCTCGCCGCCGGGTGATTCCGGCAGCCCGAAGGTGGCGGCAGCAATGATTGCGCCGTGTTTGCGCGAGGTCAGAAGTTTGAGCGCCAACGCCGAGCGGTTGACCATTTCGCGCCAGCGCCCGCGGTAGTTCGATTGGGCGATCCAGCCACGCCAGAACTTCAAGGTGTGAGCCAGCGCCAGGTCGGTACAGCGACTGTCGACACGTTCATCGTCCTGGCCGCCGAGGACAAATTCGGCGCCTTCTTCCTGAGTCAGGGTAAAGCTCGCCACGGCCGCGTTGTCTTCGAGTTGCAATGGATGGCTGCTCGACAGACGCATACCGGGCTGGCCATCGGCGTCGAAGCACACAGTGCCGTTATCGAGGGAGGCGTTGGTTGGCGTGCGTGCATAGTCGTGGCGCACGGCGCAGCGCAGGTGAATGTTGGCCTGGCCGCTGACCACGCGTATCCGACGGATCAGCAGGGGCAGGTCATCGACTTCTTCGCTGATGCTGAGCAGGTCGGTGATTTCCACCACGGCTTCATCGCTGAGCCAGCGGGTTTGCAGCACATTGGTGTCCGGCAGGTAGATCTGTTCGCGGCGGGCGTTGGGCAGGTCAGGCGTGAGTTGGAAGATGCCGGCGTCGGGGGTGTCGAGCAGCGCGCAAAAGATCGACGGGCTGTCGAATTCCGGCCAGCAGAAAAAGTCGATGCTGCCTTTATTGTTCACCAGCGCGGCGCTGCGCATGTCGCCGATGATGCCGTGGGCATCGATGGCGCTCTGGGCTTCGTTTTTAAAATCAACCTTCTTCAAATCAACCATTGCCACGAAACTCCGGATACAGGCTCATGCCGCCATCAATGAACAAGGTGCTGCCGACCACATAGTCGGAGGCGTCGCTGGCCAGCCAGACCACGGCGTTGGCCACGTCTTCCACATCGCCGACGCGGCCATATGGAATTAACTTGAGCAGCTCTTTTTCCGCCGCGCCTTCGGTGGCGGCGCGGTTGATCGCCGTGCGAATCGCCCCTGGCGCGATGCCGTTGATGCGGATGCGCTGTTCGCTGACTTCCTGGGCGAGGCTGCGCATCAGCATCTCCACGCCGCCTTTGGACGCGGCGTAATTCACATGCCCGGCCCAGGGGATCAGTTGGTGCACCGAACTCATGTGGATGATTTTTCCCGCCGCCCGCGACACACCTTCACGGATGCCCTGGCGGTTGAAGATACGCAGCGCGGCGCGGGCACAGAGGAACTGGCCGGTGAGATTGACGCCGATCACGCTGTTCCAATCGTCGAGGGTCATGTCGACCACGGCGGCGTCCTTCTGCATGCCGGAGTTGGCCACCAGGATATCCAAGTGGCCGAACGCATCGAGGGTCTGGGCGAACAGCCGTTCTACATCGGCCTCTTTGGACACGTCGGCGCCAAGGGCAATCGCCCGGCCGCCGTCGGCGTTGATCTGCGCCGCCAGTGCTTGCGCCGGGGCGGCCTGGCGGTTGTAGTTCAGCACCACCGCAGCCCCGGCCTGCGCCAGGGCCTTGGCCGCGCCAGCGCCGATTCCGGAACTGGCGCCCGTCACCAGTGCCACTTGTTGCTCCAACGAGATGTGCATTGCCCACCCAGCCTGTTAATTGATGAGTTCAGTTAGCTGACTGATGGCGCACAAGGTAAGTTCATCCACGGGGCAGCCGGCGGGCGACAGGTAGCAATTGCTCCACTTAATAGGAAGCATTACTATTCACGCCCCGCCTCCCCAGTGCTTCCGCGATGATCCCTCAGCCGCCCCGCAGAACAGGCTTTTTCGAGCACTACGAAGAGTTGATCGGAACCTGGACGCGCCGCCTGAGAAACCGTCAGCAGGCCGAAGACCTGGCCCACGACACCTTTGTGCGGGTGCTTGAGTCCACCTCCACCGACATCACGCAACCGCGCGCCTATTTGCATCAAACGGCGCGCAACATCGCGGTGGACGCCTACCGCCGCGAGGACCGCCGCGACGCCATCGCCCTGGAAGACTTTGATCAGCGCTCACCCCACAGTGGCGACCCGGAGCATGCCATGCACGCGATCCAGTTGGCGCAATCCATCGAGCGGGCCTTGGCCGAGTTACCGCTCAACTGCCGCAAGATTTTTATCTGGCAGAAAATCGAGGGCCTCACCCAGCAGGAAATCGCCGAACGCCTGGGGTTGTCCAAGAACATGGTGGAAAAGTATATGATCCGCACCCTGCGGCATCTGCGTGACCGCCTGGACGCGCTGGCCCCATGACTCAAGCTCGCTCTGAAACAGGACCTTCCATGATGCATAGCCGTGCCCGCGATGAAGCCGCGCAATGGTTTGTACGCCTGCAAGACGCCGAGCTGGACGCCACCGAGCGCCAGCGTTTCGACGCCTGGCGCGCTGAAAGCCCCGAACACCAGTATGAATTCGATGTGCTGCAAGGCCTGTGGAGTGCCACCGACCTGCTGCCCAAGGCCCGTTTGCAGGCGTTATGCGAGGCGCCTCCCAAGCGGCGGGCCGTGCTGCGTTATGCCGTCGCGGCCAGTGTGGTCGCGATTGCCCTGGGGCTGGGCCTGTTCAGTGGCCTTGATCATCCGAAGCCCTACAGTGCCGAGTTCAGCACGCGCCTGGGTGAGCATCGCCAGGTGGCACTGCCGGACGGTTCGGTGATGGAGTTGAACAGCCGCAGCGTGGTGGCGGTGCACTACGAAAAAAGCCGGCGCGGTGTGGAGCTTAAACAGGGCGAAGCCATGTTCAGCGTCGAGCACGACACCAGCCGCCCCTTTGTGGTCGCGGCCGGGGCAGGGCAGGTGACGGTCACCGGCACGCGCTTTGATGTGCGCCGCGATGACGACCAGACCCGGGTGATGGTTGAGGCCGGCACCGTGAAGGTCCAAGGGCGTTCACCGGATGAGGTGGTGACACTGACGGCGGGCCTGGGGACGCATGTGGACCGCAAAGGGCTGGTGGCGGCGTCCTACGCCGTGAATACCGATGAGCTGACGGCCTGGCGCAGCGGCAAACTGGTGTTCAACGACGCGACGCTGGGGGAAGTGGCGCGGGAAGTGTCGCGCTATCGCGAGCAACCGCTGCGCGTCAGCTCGCCTGCCGTCGGTAACCTGCGGCTGACCAGCGTGTTCAAAGCCAACGACACCGATGCCTTGCTCAAAGCATTGCCGCACATCCTGCCGGTAACCCTGCGAACCCTGCCGGATGGCAGCCAGGAAATTATTTCACGCTGAGGTTCAGGTTTTCTCCGCGCCCATCGTCTTCTCCTGCAGCTGCAACTGGTTTGCATTAACAGCCGCATACTCTTGCGATCACAGGACTGGGTCAGACGTGAAAATACTCGCCGTTAACAACAATAAAATCTCCCGTTGGGCGCCATTGGCCCTGGCACTTGCCGTCAGCGCCGCACTGCCTGCGGCCTATGCGGCCGACGCTATCCATATCCAGGCCCAGCCCCTGGGCGCGGCGCTGAGCCAGTTGGGCCAGCAAACGTCCTTGCAGGTGTTTTTCAGCCCCGACATGGTCGCGGGCAAACAGTCACCTGCTGTCGACGGCAACCTCTCTCCCGAACAAGCCCTGCGCCAATTGCTGCAAGGCAGTGGCCTGGACTATCAGATCGACGCCGGTTCCGTGACCCTGCGCCCGCTGAGCGTCGGCACCGGTGAGGCCGGTTCGCCTGTGGAACTGGGTGCCACCGACATCCGCGTGGTCGGCGACTGGCTTGGCGATGCCAATGCCGAAGTGGTGCAAAACCATCCTGGCGCCCGCACGGTGATTCGCCGTGAAGCCATGGTGGAGCAGGGCGCGATGAACGTCGGTGACGTGCTGCGTCGCGTGCCTGGCGTGCAGGTGCAGGAATCCAACGGCACCGGCGGCAGCGATATTTCCCTCAACGTCGGCGTGCGCGGCCTGACGTCACGCCTGTCGCCACGCTCCACGGTGCTGATCGATGGCGTGCCGGCGGCGTTCGCGCCATACGGCCAGCCACAGCTGTCGATGGCGCCGATTTCCGCCGGTAACCTTGACAGCATCGACGTGGTGCGTGGCGCCGGCTCCGTGCGTTATGGGCCGCAGAACGTCGGCGGCGTGATCAACTTCGTGACCCGTGCGATCCCGCAGACATTTTCCGGCGAGGTCGGCACCACCCTGCAAACCTCCGCCCATGGCGGTTGGAAGCACATCGAGAACGCCTTTATCGGCGGCACGGCCGACAACGGCATCGGCGTTGCGCTGCTGTACTCCGGGGTCAATGGCAACGGTTATCGCAACAGCAACAACTCCAACGACATCGACGACGTAATCCTCAAGACCCACTGGGCACCCACCGATCAAGACGACTTCTCGCTGAACTTCCACTACTACGACGCCAGCGCCGACATGCCCGGCGGCCTCACCCAGAAGCAGTTCGACGCCAACCCGTACCAGTCGGTGCGCGACTGGGACAATTTCAGCGGGCGGCGCAAGGATGTGTCCTTCAAGTACATCCGGCAGATCGACGACCGTACCCAGGCCGAAGTGCTGACCTACTACTCCGACAGTTTCCGTGGCAGCAACATCGCCAACCGCGACCTCGCGACCCTGGGTTCCTACCCGCGCACCTACTACACGTTCGGCATCGAGCCGCGGGTGTCCCATGTGTTCGATGTGGGCCCCAGCACCCAGGAAGTCAGCGTCGGTTATCGCTACCTCAAAGAAGGCATGCATGAGCAGGCCACCAGCCTGAACCTGATCAACAACGTGCCGACACCGGGAGGGCAGAGTGACGGCCACGTGTATCAAGACCGCACAGGCGGTACCGAAGCCAACGCGTTCTATATTGATAACAAAATCGATATCGGCAAGTGGACGGTGACGCCTGGAATTCGCTTCGAAGATATCCGCACCGAGTGGCACGACCGCCCAGTGGTTGCACTGAACGGCACCCGCACCTCGGAAAAACGCCGCGAGGTCCACAACAACGAACCCCTGCCGGCCTTGAGCGTGATGTACCACCTCTCCGATGCCTGGAAGTTGTTCGCCAACTACGAAACGTCTTTCGGCAGCCTGCAGTACTTTCAACTGGGCCAGGGCGGAACCGGCGACCAGACCGCCAACGGCCTGAACCCGGAAAAGGCCAAGACTTACGAGGTCGGTACTCGCTACAACGACAGCGTGTGGGGCGGCGAACTGACGTACTTCTACATCGACTTCTCGGATGAACTGCAATACGTCAGCAATGCCGTGGGCTGGACCAACTTGGGCGCCACCAAGCACACCGGCATCGAAGCGTCGGCTCACTATGACCTGTCGAACCTGGACCCACGCCTGGACGGCCTGACCGCCAATGCCGGTTTTACCTACACCAAGGCCACCTCCGAAGGTGACGTACCCTTCAAGGGCCGTGACCTGCCGTTGTATTCACGGGAAGTGGCCACGTTGGGCCTGCGCTACGACGTCAACCGCTGGACCCATAACCTGGACGTTTACGCCCAGTCCGGCCAGCGCGCACCGGGCACCACCAGCACCTACGTCACCCAAGGCACGGCAGACGGCCAATACGGTGATATCCCCGGTTATGTTTCAGTCAACGTGCGCAGCGGGTATGACTTCGGCGAGCACCTGTCGAACCTGAAACTGGGCGTGGGCGTGAAAAACCTGTTTGACCAGCAGCACTACACGCGCTCCAGCGACAACAACGCCGGGCTGTATCTGGGCGAGCCGCGTACTTTCTTTGTGCAGGCGAGCGTCGGGTTTTGATTCTGCGCTGACATCCAGATGTTGCCGCCCCTCCCGACCAGGGGCGGCCATGCACAGGTTGCACGGCAAGCGCCTGTATGGGCTCTTCCTACGAGGTATTGGAAAACTTCAGCACTTTCAGGAACCGACTTCCCCTGTTCTGCCACACAGAAAGAGCCTGCTTGCGCTGGTTTTTTTGACGGTTAGTTGACGTCGAGGGCTGGGTCCGCGAGGTGAGGCGCCTGAAAAAACCGAACTGGAGAGCTCAATGTCGGTATCAGTACTCAACCAACCTGCTACACAGTCCCCCAATCACGACACACACGCAGGTGCCCCGTCCGGTCCTGCGCAACCTCATCCGTCTGCAAGTCGCCAGCAGACGGTAGGCGTGACCTTCAACACTCAAGGCCGCCAATCCGGGCTGATGTTTGATAGCGCACCGAGGCACCCGGCACCGTGCCACGGCCACTTGCGCCCGGGCCCACCGGCGCGTCCGCTGCCTGAGGGCGTGCGACCAAATCCAGGCCCGCCACCGCGTCCGAATCCCTCGCGGCCGGATCCTCATTATTCCAAGCGAACTGGAGAGCAACTGGCCGAGCAGTTATTGAAAAATTATGATGCCTTTCGGGGGCCATGGCCGTCGCGAGAGGTCACGACCCAAAGCGTACACAATATGGCGGCTCGCCCATTGACCGGTAATCCGCACATTGACAGCAATATTCGCCTGGCAAGAGAGCTGGTGCGCCGTCCGGAACTGATGCAGGCCTTGGATCGAAACGGTCGGACAGGTGAATTGGATAACCGCTTGTCCAGGAATGACATCAAGAGCTATCTGCGTTCCGACAACCCCTTGAAACTCGCCACCGACAAAGACATCGTCTCGGACGTACTCAGGCATTTTAATGCGTTGAAGGGGGGGTTCTGGAACCGTTCAATAGAGCTCAGTACGTTCGAAAAACTCGCGTCGCAACCTTTGACCGGTGATCGGCATAGGGATCATCTCATCCAATTGTCCAAGGAGGTCATGGCGCGCTCGAACCTGGGTGGATTGATGGACAATATTTTTGGACCGTTGCGTGACGGAAAGGCTACGCGATCCGAACTGTTGAAGCTGCTGAGCCTGCTGGGTTAGACCCCCCGACTGCCTCGTGCCGCGCAGCACGGGGCACCCGGCAGTCAAATGCGCATGCATGAGCCGCACGTTCAATCATGAACACATCATCTACGCAACGCCACGGCTTAGAAAACGACCTCCGCCACTGGCTATCGGCGGGTGCCTTTATCTACCGGATAAGGTCTTGACCATGAATTCGCCATCATTTGAACCCCGCCACGCCCAGTACAACGCTGCGACGCTGGTCATGCCACCCCCGCAGGTCAATCTCACGTCGTCGCCCAAGAGCAGCTTCAAGGCACCTACCGCCGAGGATTTCGACAAGGGTGCTCGAACGCTGGCAGAAGAACAGGCGTCCAGTTCGCCGTGCTCACTCTTCCCGAGTATCTGGAGCAAGCTCAAGCTGCCCAGGCGTTAAGTATGCCGGGGTGATGCGAGTCGGTCCCTGGGCGGGCAGATGGTTACAGTTAGTCGAATTTTGCTCGGCCTTTCGGAGGAACCACTGATGCATGAACGCCACTCAGCCTGTGTCAGTGCTTAGGCGATGGAGTCAACATTTAGTGGAGAAGAACCATGATTAGCAGGGTTAATGATTTATTACGTACAGTACCGAAAGCCGCCGATGCGCTACCGGGAGGCGGGGGGCATGCTCGATTTTCGGTAGATTCGCGTGCGCTGGGCAAGCCACTCCCCGTTGCACAGCCTTATTCCGATCGATTCGCCAACGGTGCCGCCCGGCATTTTGACGGTCAGAACATGTACGGTGGCATGTCGAAAGTCGGGAATCCTTACGTCAGTTCGGACGACCACCTGCTGGCGACCGACTTGAGTAACAATCTGAAGTTGCCAGTACTGGATGCATTCAAGGAAGACGGGCACCTGACCCAGCAATCGATGCACAAGATCGCGAGCGAGGACCCGAGCACCAGCGCGGTCCCCGAGCGCGTCATCATGCTGTTTCGGGAGACAGTCAACCGCCCGCGTTTGAACCAGGCGGTGCTTGGAAAGGATCGACACCTCACCGCTGAAAGTCTGTCCAAGGCCTCGGGTTCATTGGTTGGCAATACCAACCCCAACACCCAGAGCGCAGATCCGTACCATGCGAAAACCGATCTGCAGCTGGTCCAGGCATTCAGAGCCATGTTTGATGACATACGCGATAGGTCGGAAGACTACAGTTTCTTTTTTGAGAAGCACCGCTATGTAAAGAAAGACACGATTATCGAGATGAGCAAGGACCCCGACGAAACGGATAAAAATGGTCAGACCGTGCGGGATCCGGCGACCGGGTTCCCGAAGAAAAAATACAGCGAGAACCAGGTGTATATCACCAAGAATTTGGTTGAGCGAGGCTTGCTCGACTCGTTGGACAGTAACAAGGCGAACGGCACCAATATTTTTGGCAGCCATAACCATGACGGCTGGATCAAGAACTACAGCGTTGACCGCTGGATGGAAAACGAGAAAAAAGAAAAAGGCCTCTGAACGCGCTTTCTGAGGGAGCTTCTTGAGCGACTCAAGAAGCTCATGCTCTATTTCACTTATACCCGCAGTATTTTTCCGCTGATTGCCACGGCCACCAGCAATCCACCGATCAACAGGAAGGCGCTTGCCAGGCTGCTGCCGTGAGCAATGAAGCCGATCATGGCGGGCCCGGCCAGAATACCGGCATACCCCAGCGTGGTAATGGCGGGTACAGCGATATGCTCCGGCATGAGGGTCTGCTTGCCGACGGCGGTGTAGAGCACCGGGACGATATTTGAACAGCCGGCCCCCACCAGCGCGTAACCCAGCAACGCCATCTCCCAGGCAGGCGACAATGTGGCGAGAAAGACCCCGGCGGCTGCCAGGGAACCCCCCGCCATAATCACCCGCGTAGCGCCCAGGCGCCGTACGATGGCATCGCCAGTCAGGCGTCCCGCGGTCATGGTCAAGGCGAAGGCGGCGTAACCCAGGCCGGCGTAGGCTTCATCCAACCCGCGCTCGGCGCTGAGGAACACCGCGCTCCAGTCGAGTACCGCCCCCTCGGCAAGAAAAACGATAAAGCACAGGCAGCCGATAAACAGCACCACGCCGTGGGGAATCGCAAACGCCGGGCCCGAACTTTCACTGCCGTAGGGCAGCAAGTGCGGCGCGGCCTTGAGCAGCGCCACCGCCATGATGACGATCACTACCAGCGTTGCTTGCAGAGGCGACAGGCCCAACCCCAATAACCCGGCAACCCCCGCAGCCCCAACGATGCCGCCCAGGCTGAACAGACCATGAAAGCCCGACATCATGGTTTTGCCACTCGCGCGCTCAACAATGACGGCTTGCAGGTTCACCGTGGAGTCCACCGTGCCCAGCCCCGCGCCAAACAGAAACAACCCGGCGATCAGCAACGGAATCGAGCTGACCGTGGCGAGTATCGGCAAGGCCAGGCAGATCATGACCGTGCCGGCGCTCAGTACACGTCGGCAACCGTAGCGTGATGCCAACGCACCCGCAGCCGGCATCGCGATGATCGACCCCACCCCTAGACATAACAACAGCAGACCCAGCGTGCCATCACTCAACGCCGCACGCGCCTTGGCATAGGGCACCAGCGGCGCCCAGGCTGCAATACCGAAGCCGGCAATGAAAAATGCGATACGGGTCGATATTTGTTCCAGTCGCCCGGGAACCACGGGCGCTGAGGTGGGGATGGCAGTCATGAAGAATCCTTGGTTTTGCGTTCAACGAACGATGTCCGGCGCGACATCCTTGCACATCAGGCCTTGGGGATCGAGCCGGGTTCCCACAAACGCTTTGTTGTGTAATACGCTGCTGTTCCAGTGTGTAGGCAATCGAACGGACTAAACGATGAAGATTTTCAGGCAGGCGGCGCCATGACCCGGTTCTATGATGCACGGGGCAATATTTATGGCGTAGTCAGCCCTGCGTTTTTACGCGGCCGGGGTATCGAGCTGCCCGATAGCGCCGCGCAGGCCGCGTGTGCTCGCGAGCATTGGGCGTCCCTGGCGATAACGTCGGAGTGCGACTGGGGGGCGACGCCGCGTCCAGCCAATGCGAAAGCCCACCGATGTGATGGCTTGCTGGTTGGCCCCTTCCAGGCCGAGCCGCCGTTTGACCTGTTGATCGTCAACACCGACGGCTCGTTGGCCGAACGCAGTGGCAACGGGCTGACGATTTTTGCCCAGGCACTCACCGACCAGGGCCTGATGACCCAAGCCTGTGAATTGCGCGTGCATCATGACAAACCTGATGCGGGGTCGCCGGTAGCAACGCGGGTCGAGCCAGCCGTCCATGAGCACCGCCAGGGCTTCTGGCTGGCATTGGGTTTGCCCGGTTTCGGGCCGTCGGCGGTGGGCGCGCACGGCGTCGAGCAGGCGTTGCTCGGCGGTACTGAACTGAGCCACGTAACAGCGTTGGCGGCGATTGACTCGCAGTGGACCCACAGCCAGTTTGTGCGCGTGGGCAATCCCCATTGCGTGACGTTGGTCGAGCACGTGTCGGCCTTGCCGGACAACCTGCTGATGCAGCAGCCCGCGCTGTTCGAACAACTGCAGGCAATAGCCTTTGCGCCCCCGGCAGGCAGTGGTCAGCCCTGTTTGGCGGGGGTCAATTTGCAGTGGGCGGCCCGGCAGTCCGGCAATCGGATTATTGCCCGGGTGTTCGAACGGGGAGAGGGCCCCACGGTATCCTCCGGCACCAGCGCCAGTGCCGTGGCATGTGCGGCGTGGCGAGCGGGTTGGGTCGAAGGTGGTGAAGTGGCGGTGGTGATGCCGGGTGGCACTGCGCCAGTGCGTTTGCAGACGCAGGCTGAAACGCTACTGAGCGTCAGCCTTTTTGGGACTGCATCGCCTCAGGCATAAACCTGTTTGAACGGCTGAAGCCCGGAATGGTTGTCAGCCGTTTCGCTATCTATTAGTTATTTAACTGCAAGTTGTTGTAGGGGATTTCTTTTTTTAATTAAGTGGTCTAGGGCCTCGATTCTTTGTTTCCTAAAAGACACTTCTAGCTTTGCCGTACGAAACTTCTTTTTTACTTTAACAGGGCCGATTTTTTTCCTGGGATCGCTAAGCTTTGCGGCGTTCAGGCGCTTTTTATCGGCATTTATTCAGTGTTCAGCCGGATAAAAATTCAGATTGGCAATAACATTGGCGGGTAACAAAGGATGGTTGACGCGTTTGTTTCTTCACGTTTCAAGTTGATATTTCCCTGTATGAATACAGACTTCCAGGTACTTGAATTCAAAGGCCAGGAGTTTCTCGATCAACCGTATTTCATCCAGATAAAGGGCGTCAGCGAAGACCCCAACCTTGACCTGGAGGCATTGCTTCATCAACCCGCCTACCTGGATTTCGGTGAAGCCAGCGAAGGCCTGCACGGGCAGGTTTACGCGATCGGCCGGCAGGATCCGGGTCGACGACTCACCTGCTACCACCTGACGCTGGCACCGCGTCTTGCCTACCTTGCCCACCGGCGCGACCAGCGGATTTTCCAGCAGCGCAGCGTTCCCCAGATCATCGCCACAGTCCTTGAACATCACGGCATTTTGGCCGACAGCCATGTCTTTGAGCTGGGCCCGGTGGTGTACCCGCCGCGCACGTTCTGTGTGCAATACGCGGAAACCGATCTGCAGTTCGTCCAGCGGCTGTGCGAAGAGGAGGGCATTCATTACCACTTCCGTCACAGCGCAGACGCGCATGTGCTGGTGTTTGGCGATGACCAGACTGTGTTTCGCCGCTTGCCCGCGCAGCGTTATTCCCCAGCAGGCGGACCGAAGGCTGAAACGCGGGTTATCCAGCGTTTCGATGTGCGGCTTCGTACCCGCAGTGGGCAAACGGTGCGGCGTGATCATGATTTCGAGCATCCGTCCCTGCGCCTGCAGGCCGCTGCGGGTTCCACAGCAGAACAGTCCCTTGAAGACTACCGCTATCCCGCCGGGTTCAGTGGCCATGAACGGGGTTTGCGCCTGGCTCGCAGAGGCTTGGAACGCCATCAGCGCGACCGTTATCGTGCGTCGGGCAAAAGCGACCAACCGGCGCTGTGCAGTGGGCACTTTCTTGAGTTGCGTGACCATCCAGATCCGCTTTGCAACGATTTGTGGTTGATTACCTCGGTCCGTCATGAGGGCTATCAGCCGCAGGTGCTGGAGGAGGCAGTAAGTGAGGACGGCACCTTCCAGGGGTATCGCAACCGCTTCACGGCGACACCGTGGAGGGCGACGCATCGACCGCCCCTCAAACACCCCAAGCCGACCATCAACGGCACCCAGACCGCAACGGTGACCGGGCCTGCCGGTGAGGAGGTGCATTGCGATGCGTACGGCCGGGTGAAAGTGCGGTTTCACTGGGACCGGCTGGACAAGACCGACGACAAAAGCAGTGGTTGGGTGCGGGTGGCGTCGGCTTGGGCCGGTGACGGGTTTGGCACCACGATGCTCCCACGGGTGGGCATGGAAGTACTGGTGACGTTTCTGGAAGGAGACCCGGACCAGCCGTTGGTCCACGGTTGCCTGCCCAACGCGTTGCACATGCCGACCTACCCCTTGCCGCAACACAAGACCCGCAGTGTCTTGCGCAGCCGCAGTACCCTGGGCGGCGGCGGTTCCAACGAGTTGCACGTTGAAGACCGTCGTGGCGAGGAACTTATTTACGTCCGCGCTCAACGGGATCTTGAACAGCGGGTGGGGCATGACGCTCACCTGGAAGTCGCGGGTGAGCGGCGGGAAATCATTCGGGGGTTAAGCACGGTTCACCTGGAAAGCGAAGAGCGTCGTCACGTCACGGGTGATCGCAAGGTGGTACTTAAAGCCAGCGATCACTTGGATGTGCAGGGCGATAGCCAGACGTATGTCGGGCAAACCCTGGTGATTGAAGCGGGGCAACAGGTGCATCTCAAGGCCGGTGTCAGCCTGGTGATCGACGCAGGTGCGCACCTGAGCTTCAAAGCCGGAGGAGAGCATCTGGTTATCCAGGCGGGCGGCATTTTCGCCAGTCGGCCCATCACCTTGGGTGGCACACCGTCCGCCGTCCGTTCGGCGAAGTCTGCATCGGTTGTCGAGCGCCCGAAAGTCTCCGTTGTCCAGGGCGCCATCATGCACTTGGCCAGGGAACTGGGCGCGGACTTCTGTGCGGTGTGCGAGTGCTGCCGAGAAGGGCTGTGCAATGTCAGTGAGAGGGCGGCCTGATGGACACTCTTCCAAGCCAATGGATGAGCCAACAACTGCAGGCAGGGCGCAGGTTGTGCTTGATACTTGAAGGCGAGAACGCAGCCCGCCAGCCGATGTTGGCAGCGCGGGGGTTACCCGAGTATTGCAGCCTCTACGCACAAACCCCGCTGGCGGAAATCGCCACGGCGGGCCCCTTGATCCTGTTGCTGGATCAGGTCGGCGAGCCTGCGCTGCTGAATCTTCTTCAAAAGCCTGAGACGAATTGGGGCTGGTTGGGCAGTTTGCCAACCGTGGACCTGATGGGCGTGACGCAACATTGGCGCGACCGGCTGCTGGTCGGGCCGCAAGGTAACCAGGCGCTGTACCGCTTTCACGACAATCGTACGCTGGCGCGTGCGCTGAACCACCTGAGTAGTGAGCAGTGGCCAGCATTCCTTGGCCCGCTGATCAGTGTGTGCTACTGGCATGAAGGCCGCTGGCACTGTGGGAACAACCCGGTGCCCGGTGACTATCCGGTGCCTGATCCAGTGCCTTGGCTGAGCATACCCAACCCAAATACCCACGCCATTTTGCACGCCAATATCTTGCGTTATCTGCTGGCTGAGCATAGTGAAAGCCTGGCGGCGCTGGTCGAATTCCAAGACCCCAGAGTCTGGCTGACCCAGGTGCTGGAACAAGCTCGCGCTTGGCAATGGCGCAGGCCTGAACAACTTGAGTTTTTGGTGGTACGACGGTTGGAAGAGGCCACTCGCGACAGTGGGATTCGTTGGCAGCCAACCGCTGGAGAACCCCCCGAAGATCATTTCCAACGGGTGTTGCAGCAGTGGCGCCGGATGGAGAAAGCAGATGACTAGATGCATCTTGGGGGTGTCGCTTGCGCTGGGAATGGCGGGGCTGTGGGGGTGCGCGGCAAAGCCGGTCGATAGCTTTACGCTGCAGGTGGATTTGCCGCCGCAATTTGAACTTAAAACAGCTGCCAATTACGGGCCCGCGACGGGTGAGGCCTGCACGTTGCCAAGGCGCCGAGGCAAGCGGCCGGAGCGCAAGGTCTTTTTTACAGACTACAAAGCAGCGGCCAGTCGGGTGAGTTATCACTTGCCGCTGAATGAAACAGTGGACGGGTGCCCGCTGGTGTTGCGTGGCGTGGAGTTTGATTTTTATGCGAAATGGGGGACACGGGATGGGGATGTTGGGGGGGATATTGGGGGTATTTCCATTGTTGATCGCCTTGATACGTCCCGGATGCCTGAGTCCGGTGTTCAGGTACTGCCGGGTCAATGTCAGTGGTTGTTTCGAACGGTAGGCACTATTCATGGGATCAGAAAGATTCTGCAATGCCGTTCACTGGGCGCGGCGGGTCAACTGCAAAAAAAAGGCGCAGGTGGGGTTGCACAGCGTGATGAGCTACGTGGGAAGACGCTCAGGGTGGTGCTGACCTTAACGGAGGTGGAACATCCGGCTTTTGACGATAGATGGATAGCTGTTCCTGGCGGGTGGAGGCGTTGCAGAGGTAAAAGTTTCGACGATCTGCACGCGTATTGCGGCAGTAATACCAAGGACTTCACGCCCATAAAAATGCCGGATGGGCGCATATGTGATGTCTATCCAACGTGCAGTGTAAAGGAGTGAAATCATGATGCAGGACGCATGGAAGCGAGCTTTTTTCAGTGACAGGATGCCCGCGTGCTCGTTGCGAGGGACATGGGTGAGCTTTTGCTTAGTGGATGAAACAGGTAGCGGAAAGCCCTATGGCGGTCTTCCATTTACTATCTACGACAGTGCCGGGGCCCCATACGAAGGACGGTTAAATGGTGATGGATTCGCCAAGCTTCAGGGTCTTTATTGTGGCCCCGCGGTTCTAAGTTTAGATAATCAATACACCGGGCAAGAAGAACCTTACCGCGAACTGATGACACGTAGGACTTACCAATTGCCGATCTCCGAACTTCAATTCCGTGCTGAGCGAACGGCTTTTTCAAACCCTGACGGTAAACGTATCGAGAGTAATATTTCACGGCAGAACACGGATTGTTTTTATCAGGTTGAAGTAAGTGATCTAGTTCGCCATACCGCCCATCTCCCCCCGGCAGCACCTTCACCTCACCGCCCCCAACGCCACGCCCTGAAAATGATGGCAGACCTAAGCTTCGGTCCCCCCCAGCCGACCTTGTTCGGGGTCGTACTATTCCCCAATAACCACACCGTTCTTGAAGTCCGCCCGCTTCGAGCCCTGCGCCCGATGTTGTCAACCCAAGACAATTTCTGCGCCTTGAACCTATACCAGTTGGCGTTATTTGCATCACTGAGCTATTGCAGCTTCGGTCAGGTGCCGCCGGAGAACCCCCAGGAGGAAGTGCGTTTTCCGCTGGATCCCAGTGTCGGGAATCTGTTTGCCGAACAGCTCGCTGGGCATCAGGAAGCGTGGCGAGTTGATCCTGAGCAAACACAGCGTTTCTACCCACTCTATGAGGAAGTCCCGTACTCCCGGCGCTTCGAAATCCTGCCGTTCGACCCTGCGTTGTACCCCCAGAATCGCCCGGAACTGGGCGATCAACAGGAACACCCCGCGCGCTCGCATTTCTTCGATGACGAAAAAGACGGTACTGATACCCAAGCGTTCATCACTCACCACGATGAGGTCATCCTGATAGCGGTGCGTGGGACTGCCAGTGCCGCAGATGGATTGCGCGATGCCAACGCCCACCAGGTGCATTTCGCGGAGGGGGTTGGCAAAGCGCACGATGGTTTCTATCAGGCGTACCGAGCAGTACGTAAGTTCGTATTGCGCTACCTCGATCAGTTTCACACCGGCCAGCGCATTGTGATGTGTGGCCACAGCCTGGGCGGCGCGATTGCGTTGCTTCTGGCTGAAGGCTTACGACGAATTCCCGATGCAAACTACAACATCCTCCTCTATACCTACGGCGCGCCCCGTGCCGCCGACTCCGCGTTCACCGCTGGCGCTTCCACGCTGGTCCACCACCGCATCGTCAACCACAACGACCCCGTCCCCAGCGTCCCGGCACCCTGGATGAACACCACCGCGAAACTCTGGATTCCCGGTGCCGTTACGCTATTCAGCGCGCCCACGGCGGGTGGCCTGTTGTTCGCCGCAGGTCTGGTACGCATTGGCGGCAACCCTTACCAGCATCATGGCGAGCAGCAACACTTCATGCCGATCATGCTCCCCGATGGCACGCACTCGTCGGTACTCTGGAAGCCCGGCTGTGAGTCCATCGAAGAGGCAGGCCGCAATCGGGCGTTGCAAGTGCAGGGGGATATGCCCGACCGCGAAGGTTTGATCAGACAGTTGGTGCAATACAAGCAGCACTTCATGACCGCCAGCTACATACCTGCCGCCTGGGCGACGTTGCGGCGCTGGCAACAAGCGGTGGACAGCGACGGCCCTCTGGTGACCCAGCGCGAATTCGACCTGCTCGACCATGCCCTGGCGTCCATGCGCAAACAACTGCAAGACAAGCGGCGTGAATTGACTCGACATCGCCCAGCCAACGACCGGACCTATGCATATCACGAGCCCTTGAACGCCGAGATCGACCGCCTGAACAGCAGTCGCGAACGCCTGCAAACCCTGCGCTGGCGGCGTCTTGAGGCCCGCGATATCTACGGGAGCCATGCCCATTCCGTCACGTTGCAACCTTGCCTCAAGCGCTGGTTCCGCCATCGTGAAAATCAGACGCGGACTCAGATCGCCAGTATCCCTCCCGCCACGCAGAGCGAGTTGGGGAGGGCGCAACCGCTGGATATCGACTCAATCCAGTGACCCGCTCGCTTACACAAACTCTACCTGTGCCGGCTGACGCTTCATCAACACCTTGCCGTTACGAATCGAGTACAGCGGCAGGCCCTGGCTGCGAATCACTTCGTAGTCGCTGTCCGCTGAAAGGATCAACAGGTTGGCCGGGCGTCCAGGCTCCAGTCCGTAGCGATCACCCAGGGCCATGGCCTTGGCGCTGTTGTCGGTCACCAAATCGAGGGCGCTTTGCAGGTTGCGGTAGCCGAGCATGTGGCAGATGTGCAAACCGGCTTCCAGCACCCGCAGGATATTGCCGTTGCCCAGCGGGTACCAGGGGTCGACGATGGAGTCCTGGCCGAAGCACACGTTCATGCCGGCTTCGAGCAGTTCGTTGACCCGCGTGACGCCCCGGCGTTTCGGGAAGCTGTCGAAGCGGCCTTGCAGGTGGATACTTTCGGTCGGGCATGAGACGAAGCTGATACCGGAGTGCCCCAGCAGGCGAAAGAGCTTGGCGCAGTAGGCATTGTCGTAGGAACCCATGGCCGTGGTGTGGCTGGCGGTGACGCGGGCCCCCATGTCGCGGCTGCGGGCTTCTTCGGCCAGCACTTCGAGAAAGCGCGAATGGGGGTCGTCGGTTTCGTCGCAATGCACATCGACCAGGCAACCCGTGCGTTCGGCCAGGTCCATCAGGAACTTAACCGAACTCACGCCTTGGTCGCGGGTGTATTCAAAGTGGGGAATGCCGCCGATCACGTCGGCGCCCAGGCGGATGGCTTCTTCCATCAGCTCGCGGCCATTACGGTAGGACTCGATGCCCTCCTGGGGAAAGGCGACGATTTGCAGGTCGATCAGGTGCGTGCTTTCTTCGCGCACTTGCAGCATGGCCTTGAGCGCCGTGAGGTCCGGGTCGGTGACGTCGACATGGGTGCGTACATGCTGGATGCCGTGGGCGGCGAGGGCCTGGATGGTTTTCTTGGCGCGGGTCCTGGTGTCTTGCTCGGTGATGGTGGCCTTGCGTTCGCCCCAGCACTCGATGCCTTCGAACAGCGTGCCGCTCATGTTCCAGCGGGGTTCGCCGGCGGTAAGGGTGGCGTCAAGGTGGATATGGGGTTCGACGAAGGGGGGGATCACCAGGTTGGCAGCGGCATCCAGGTCACCGGCCGTCAGTACGGGCGGCGTCGCTTGTGGGGTGATGCTGGCGATCCGGCCGTTTTCCAGGTGCAGATCATGCAGGCCTTCACGGTCGCGCAGGCGGGCGTTGATGATGTGCATGGGCAAGTTCCTCTTGGCTAAAAACAATCAGGCAGACAGTCGCCAGATCATCAGGGCGATGCCGATGTCCAGACGGTCATCAGGTTACCATTCTCGTGAAACCCGGGTTCCAGGGTCAGCGTCAGCCAGCGGCACCCGCACGCGCAGTACGGCGGTCAGTGCGATGTAGGTGAGCGATGCCGCAGCGATCCCCACCAACGGCGCGACCCATGGCGAGTTGAATGCCAGCACGGTGCCCACTGCATACGCCACCAGCCCCGGCCAGTTGAACGCCGGCAGGCGTGCGTCGGCCAGGCGAGGGTAGTGGCCGCGATAGCGGTAGAAGAAGTCCGCCATGATGACGCCACCAATCGGCGGGATCACCGTGCCCAGCAGGATCAGGTACGGCACCAGCATGTCGTACATGCCGAGCAGCGCCAGCAGAGTGCCGATCACCGCGCCGGCCAGGGTGACCGTTTTGCGGCGTTTGGTGCGCAAGAGATTGCAGCCGGCCACGGCGAAGTTATAGATGGTGTTGTCCTGGGTGCTCCAGATATTGAGCAGCAGCATCGCCATCGCCGCCATGGCAAAGCCTTGCAGCAACAAGACTTCCACCACATCAGGTTGCTGATAGACGATGGCGCCATAGGCTCCTATCAGCACCATCACGCCATTGCCGATAAAGAAACCGATCAGGCTGGCCAGCACCGCCACCCTGGCCGAGCGGGAAAACCGCGTCCAGTTGGTGGCCTGGGTTGCGCCGCTGACGAAGGTGCCGAACACCAGGGTAATAGCCGTGGACAAGTCCAGTTCAGCGCTCGGCACTACCGCCAGCAACCCATCCAGCCCGCCGACTTTCATCGTGGCGACCCACATCGACAAAAACAGCAACAAGCCCATGGCCGGCACTGCGATGTAGGACAAAATCTCCAGCCCGCGATAGCCCACGTAGGCCGTGGCGCAGAACACCAGCCCGAACAGCACCATCAAGGCCAGCACGCTGCCCTGGCTCAGCTCGAAATATTTACCCAGCACCACGGCCGCCGTGGCTGTTCCCCAGGCGTACCAGCCGATTTGGGTGAAGCCGAGGATCAAGTCACTGAGCTTGCTACCCACTTCGCCAAAGCAGAAGCGCCCCATCAGCACCGAGTTCAAACCACTCTTGAAAGCGATGTAGCCCAGGGCTGCGGCGTAAATACCCAGCAGCAGGTTACCCAACGCCACTACCCCGAGCATGTCAGTGAAACTGAACGCCACCCCCAACTTGCCGCCGGCAAACATGGTCGCGGTAAAAAACGTAAAGCCCAGCAGCACCATGGCGGTCGATGCCAGGCCCTTGCGCGCATGCATGGGGACTTCGCTTAAGGGGTAATCGTTGCCCGGTTCTTGCTGCGTCATGTGCCTTGCTCCCTGAATGAGTGACGAGGCCTGTTGCACCGCGCGTGCCAAATCAGTCGCAGTGACCGGCGTTCGGTACGGTGCACAATCTTTATAGCCAAACAGGGAGCCAACGCAGGAGGGAGTGTCCGTGGTGCCCAATCGGGCACGAAAGCGGTGCGGGGGTGATACAAATTGGATCAGTGGATTCGCCACCACAGTTGGTGCGCAGCCACAAAAAAACCACCGCCAAGGGTGGTTTTTTCACAACGCCGGCTTACTCGCCGCGATAGATGCAGCCGCTGGTGCAGGTCTCATGGATGCGGATCGCGCTGAGTTCCGGCAAAAGCGGTTTCAGTTCAGTCCAGATCCACTTGGCCAGCACTTCGCTGGTTGGGTTTTCCAGGCCTGGGATGTCATTGAGGTAGTTGTGGTCGAGGCGTTCGTAGAGCGGCTTGAAAATCGCCTTGATCTCCGAGAAGTCGCGAATCCAGCCGGTATGGGGATCCAGGTCGCCGCTCAGGTGGATCGCCACCTTGAACGAATGCCCATGCAGGCGCCCGCATTTGTGGCCATCCGGCACGTGCGGCAGGCGGTGGGCGGACTCGAAGGTAAACTCTTTGAAGATTTCCACAGTATTTTCAGCTCGGTCAGGTATCTGGCAGGCGGCGAGTTTAACAGCTTGATCACGCGCCGCGCATACCGCTGGGTCAAAGCGCCTGCAAGCGCTCGCCCAAGCCACCGTTATCCGCCAGTTGCAGAAACTCATCCCCCAGCCGCTGGCTTTCGCTCATCGCTGTTTGCCAGTATTTATTGCGGCTTTTGTCGTCGCCCAAAAAGCGCTTGAAGTCGCTGCGGTCCGGCAGTTTGCCGTGGGGCAGGCGGGCCAGGTAGTCCCTGGACGGCGCCAGCAGCAACACGTCCTGCAAACCCTGTTGATTGCTGCGCCGCCATGGCAGGCCTTTGTCGAACCAGCCGGGGATCACCCGATCGGTGAAGTGCGGGTACAGCACGATGTCCTCGCCGTGGTAGGGCAAGTCGAGGTGGTAGTCCAGCAGGCCACCGTCGCGGTAGGTGCCGGCGCCCGCGCCGGGCAGGTCGCGCACGCCTTGCATCACCATGGGGATCGAACCCGAGGCAAGCAACGCCTGGCGCAGGTTGCCTGCATCCAGCTCAAGAAACCGCGACGGAAAATCCTTCAGCGGATGCACCGGTGGCAACTGGCGCGGGTCATGGATGATCAACCGTTCGAAGTGCCGCGACAACCGTGCGCGGCCACGCAGGTTATCGGCAATCACCGACGACAGGCCCAGGCCCAGGCGTCCGCGATGGTCATCGGCGAGCAGGCCGTGGCTTTTGACTACCATGATGTTCAGCCGATAGTCGGGGTTGTCCAGCACCCGCGCGTCGCGGCCGGCCAGCAGGTCGTCGAGCATGCGCTGGCAGCTCTGGGTGACCTCGGCCATGGTCACCCCTTTGGCAAAGCGTTGTTCGTTGTACAGGCGGCCGAGGTCCAGCAGGCCTTGCACCGGGTCGGGCAGGCAAGCGCTGGCAAAGCGCCAGGAGCCGATGGACGCACCGATCAGCGCCCGTTCCCGTGGTGCCCGAGGCAGCCAGTCGCCGAACAGCGCCAGGTCCAGGCCCTGGATGCCCAACGCCTTGGGGCCGCCGGCCGCACCGGGAAGGATGCCGACATCGACAGGCTCAAGGCCTTGTTCGCGGATGCGGGTGAGGGCGCGTTTGCCGGCCTTGAGGGTCAGGGCGGGAAACTTGATGTGGATGGCTGTCATACCGGTCTCTGTTGAAGCGAGGGGGCAGTATAGGAAATCTCGCAAGCTGTGGGAAAACCGCTGTCCGCGCAATTGCCATGGTGGCAATTCAGTTTCAGTTAAGTTGCAGCAGATACCGTGGCCGGCGTAGGAATAACATCGTGTAACGGAGACTTATCATGAATCGCCTCACTGCTCTGGTCGCCGCCGCTATCATCGCCTCCACGGCGACCCAGGCCGGAGCCGTGGACCCCGACAAGCCACTGACCGTGCCGGCCACTGTTACAATTGTCGCCTTTGACCAGTTGGAAGCCACTGCGCTGGCCCTGCACCCCGGTTCGACGCTGCTGGACACCGATCTGGACGAAGCGTACGGCAAGTATGTCTACGAGGTCGAACTGGAAGATCGCAACGGTATTGAATGGGACGTTGAATTGGACGCGCTCACCGGGCAGGTTCTCAAGAATCATCAGGATACGTAATGAAGGTAAATTTACGCACCGGCAGTCGCGTGGCGTTGGTGTTGGTGGTGTTCTGCTCGGGCTTGCAGGCCCGCGACCTCAACCAGGATGAAGCCCTCGCGCTGCGCCAGCAGGGCGTGATCCTGCCGCTGGAACAACTGTTGCAGCAGGCCATGGCACGGTATCCCGGCTCCCGTCTGCTGGAGGCGGAGCTTGAGAAAAAACACGGCCAATATGCCTACGAAGTGGAGCTGGTGACCACCGAAGGTGTGGTGCGTGAGATTAAACTCGACGCCACCAACGGTGTACTGATCAAAGACGAGGAAGACTGATGCGCCTGCTTCTGGTGGAAGACAACGTACCCCTGGCCGATGAACTGCTGGCCGGTCTGCAGCGCCAGGGCTATGCCGTCGACTGGCTGGCCGATGGGCGCGACGCCGCGTATCAGGGGCGCAGCGAACCCTATGATCTGATCATCCTCGACCTTGGCCTGCCCGGTCTGCCCGGCCTTGAGGTGTTGGCGCAATGGCGTGCGGCCGCATTGGCCACTCCGGTGCTGGTCCTTACCGCCCGCGACTCGTGGGCCGAGCGGATCGAAGGGCTCAAGGCCGGTGCCGACGACTACCTGAGCAAACCTTTTCACCCTGAAGAGCTGCACCTGCGCATCCAGGCGCTGTTGCGCCGTTCCCACGGCCAGGCCAACCAGCCCACCTTGCAAGCCGCCGGCCTGCACTTGGACGAAGGCCGTCAATGCGTACTGCGCGACGGTGACGAGATCCAACTGACCGCCGCCGAGTTCCGCCTGTTGCGCTACTTCATGCTGCACCCCGAACAGATCCTGTCCAAAAGCCACCTGGCCGAGCACTTGTATGACGGCGAGACCGAGCGCGACTCCAATGTGCTGGAAGTCCACGTCAACCACCTGCGCCGCAAACTGGGCCGCGCCGTGATCGAAACCCGGCGTGGCCAGGGTTACCGCTTTGGCGCCAGCCCTGCATGAAGTCGATTCAGCGCCGCCTCAGCCTGGGCCTGATCAGTGTGATGGTGATTGTCGGCCTGGTGCTGGCACAAACCAGCCTGTGGTTATTCGAAGCTGGCTTGCAGCGCTATCTGGAAGCAGGGTTGCGCAACGACGCTGAAAACCTGTTGGTGGCGCTGGTGCGCGGGCCCAACGGCGTGCAGTTGGATGAGCAGCGCCTGTCGCCGGCCTATCAGCGGCCGTTTTCCGGGCATTATTTCCGGATTGATTTCGCCGACACTCATTGGCGCTCCCGTTCGCTGTGGGACCAGGAGTTGCCCCAACTGCCCGAAGCCGGGATCAAGGGCAACCTGCAACTGGGCCCGGAAGGCCAGCAATTGCTGGTGTTGCGTTCGGACTACAAACGCTTTGGCCAGTCGATCTCAATCAGCGTGGCCCAGGACTACACGCCAGTGCGGGAAAGCTTCCGGTTGATGCGTCAGATCGGCCTGGTGCTTGGGTTGGCGGCGTTGCTGCTGGTGTTGGTCCTGCAGCGGGTCACTGTGCGCCGTGCCTTGCGCCCGCTGGAAACTGCGCGCAATCAAATCGCCCAGTTGCAACAGGGCCAGCGCTCGCAACTCGACACCCAGGTTCCGCTGGAACTGGAGCCGCTGGTAGCGCAGATCAACCACTTGCTGGCCCACACCGAAGACAGCCTCAAGCGCTCACGCAATGCCCTCGGCAACCTCGGGCATGCCCTTAAAACGCCACTGGCCGTGTTGCTGAGCGCGGCGTCGAGCGAGGCGCTCAAGGATCATCCCGAGCTGAGCAAACTGCTGCGCAACCAGTTGGAACAGGTGCAACAACGCCTTAATCGTGAGCTCAACCGCGCACGCCTGGCCGGCGAAACCCTGCCGGGTGCCTTGTTCGACTGTGAAAAAGAACTGCCCGGTTTGCTGGCCACCCTGAACATGGTCCATGGCGAGCACCTGGACCTCAGCTACCACGCCGCCCCCGGCCTGCAATTGCCCTGGGACCGGGAAGACCTGCTGGAACTGCTCGGCAACCTGCTGGATAACGCCTGCAAATGGGCGGATGCCGATGTGCGGCTGACGATCAGTGAAACCGCCCGCAGCTACCTGCTGGCGGTTGAAGACGACGGCCCCGGCATCCCCGAAACCCAGCGCGACCAGGTGTTCAGCCGTGGCACGCGCCTGGATGAGCAGATCGACGGCCATGGTTTGGGGCTGGGGATCGTGCGGGATATCGTCGAGGTGTGGGGCGGGGTACTGCAATTGCAGGAAAGCGAGCTGGGCGGTCTCAAGGTGCTGATCGAATTACCACACCGCCAGATCTGACCGCCCGTATCTACGGCTGATTCAGATCAGACCCGAAACTGATCCATCAATCCCTGCTGCTGATTTGCCAGGCTATTCAATGCCTGGCTCACCCGCGCCGACTCATTGGCCTGTTCCGACAGCGACTCGGTCACATCGCGAATGGTCGCCACGTTGCTGTTGATCTCCTCGGCCACTGCGCTTTGCTCTTCCGCGGCGCTGGCGATCTGCAGGTTCATGTCGCTGATGACCGTGACCGCATCGCCGATCTGGCGCAGGGCGGTGACGGCCTGGCCGACCTGTTCGACGCTGCCCTGGGCCTGGCGATAGCTGTTGCCCATGGAGCCGACCACATCCTCGGTGCCGCTTTGCAGTTGCTCGATCACCAGGCGGGTTTCTTCCACCGATTCCTGGGTGCGCCGCGCAAGGTTGCGCACCTCATCCGCCACCACCGCAAAGCCACGACCGGCCTCACCGGCGCGGGCGGCTTCGATGGCGGCGTTGAGCGCCAACAGGTTGGTCTGCTCGGCAATGCCGCGAATCACTTCCAGCACCGAACCGATTTTCTCGCTATTGGCGGCCAGGCCTTCGACCTGGCCCATGGCGGTGCTCATGTCCGCCGCCAGGTGACCGATGTTGGTGGTGGTCTGGTCGATCACGGTCAAACCGTCGCGGGTGGCCTGGTCGGCATCGCGTGCGGCTTGCGCGGCCTGGGCGGCGCTGCGGGCTACATCCTGGGCGGTAGCACTCATCTCGTGGGAGGCAGTGGCCACCTGGTCGACCTGGCGGTATTGCTGCTCCATGCCGGCGCTGGTCTGGGTCGCAATCGCGGCGGATTGGTCGGCAGTGCCACGGGCGTCCTGCACCGAGCGCTTCACCTCGGCAATGATCGGTTGCAGCTTGTCGAGGAAACGGTTGAACCAGCCCGCGAGCTGCCCGAGTTCATCTTTCTTGTCGTAGGCCAGGCGCCGGGTCAGGTCGCCTTCGCCGCTGGCGATGTCTTCGAGCATGTGCGCCACGCCGAGGATCGGCCGCGTCACGCTGCGGGCCATCAGCCACACCAGAATCAGACCGATCACCGCCGCCAGCAGGCCCAGCCCCAACTCCAGCAGCGTGCCACGTGCATTGTCGGCATCCAGTTGGGCCTTCAGCGTTTCGGCGGGGCCGACCAGGACTTTTTCCGGTACATCCAGCAACACGCCCCACAGCTTGCCGTCAGGAATCGGCGCGAACGGCGCCAGCACTTTGAGCTGATGGTCGGTGCGCAGGCTGCGGATCTGTGGGCCGCTGGCCAGTGCACTGAGCACTTGCGCGCCGCTGACGGTGTCGACCTGATCCAGGCGTTTGCTCAACTGGGTGGCGTCCGCGCTGTAGCCGGCCAGCAAGCCGGTAGCGCTGAGGATGCTCACCTGAGTCTGGCCGTCGTACAGTTTCTGGCTGGCCTGTTGGCTCACGGCCTGCAGGCTGTTGAGGTTGATGTCCACCGACAGCGATGCGATGACTTTGCCATTGACGGTCAGCGGGAACACGATGCTGGTCATCAGTACGTTCTGGCCGTTGATCATATAAAAGTAGGGTTCGATCACGCAGGGCTTGAGCGTCGTGCGCGGGCAAGTGAACCAGGCGTTGGCCGGTTCACCGCTGGGGCCGATGCTTGTGTCGGCCATATCGCTTTCCGGCAGGGCCATTGAGGTGAGCGTGCCCGGCGTCGGCTGCGACCAGTACAGGGCGAAGCGGCCTTTGTCGTTGCTGCCCAACTCTGCCTGATCGGCGAACAACTCGTCCTTGCCGTCCAGCGCATTGGCTTCGAACACCAGGGACAACCCCAGCAGGTCCGGGTTGGCCTGCAAGGCGGCCTTGACCTGGCGGGTCAGGTCTTCGCGGGTGTCGAAGGCGTCGAGGAAGCGCTTTTCGGCCTGCTCGCGCAGGAACAGCACTTGACGGGAAAAGCCATGGCCGTACTGGTAGGCATCCATGAACTGACGACGGATACCCAGCGCCTGGGCTTCGCCTTGAGCCTCGATGCGCGCCTGGGCGGAGGTATTGAGCATCTGCATGCTGGAGGCCTGGACCTGCTCCGAACTCTGCGCCATGCGATACAGCGACAAACCCACCAGCAGGGTCACGATCCCCAGCAGGCAGAGGCCCGCGAGCAGGGTGATTTTCCATTGAATGGAGAGCTGCCTGAGCGACATCGGGACATCCTTAACCTGAAAGCACATAGAGTCAGGTTGTCGGCTGCTTTGGGGGGTTCTTTATTCAAACGATCAATTTAAATTTGCTTTTTTGGTGAGCAAGCTTGCTTGGGCGGGGCCTTAGAGGGGGGGGTAAAAGCCGGCTCCAGCTGCGCTGTCGAACGGGAGCAAGCTCCCTCGCCACAGCAAGCTCCCTCGCCACGGTTTTTTGACATGCAGCCCCACGTCCTGCAAAGTGCGCGCCCTCTAATAAGACCTCCTTGAAGCCTGCACGCGGGTCGCCAGCCAATGGCCACCTGAGCGAGGGTATGCCTGTTTTTTATGTTTTTGCTTGAGGTAACCATGATTAACGCAGTCATCGCCGCGGTCGGCACCATGCTGGTGCTCAGCCTGTCCCGCGTGCATGTGGTCATCGCCATTATCGTCGGCGCCCTGGTGGGCGGTTTGACCGGTGGCCTGGGCATCGAAGCCACGCTCAAAGCCTTCAACGGCGGTTTGGGCGGCGGTGCGACCGTGGCGTTGTCCTACGCATTGCTCGGCGCTTTCGCAGTGGCGATTGCCAAGTCCGGCCTGGCCCATGCGTTGGCGGACAAGGCGCTGTTACTGGTGGACCGCCAGGACGCCAGCGGCGGCAGCCACGTCAAATGGCTGTTGATCGGCTTGCTGTGGATGGTGGCGATTGCGTCGCAGAACATCTTGCCGATCCACATTGCGTTCATTCCTCTGCTGGTGCCGCCGCTGTTGTACGTGCTGACCAAGCTGCAACTGGACCGACGCCTGATTGCCTGCGTGATGACCTTCGGCCTGATCACCCCCTACATGTTCCTGCCGGTGGGCTTCGGCAATATCTTCCTCAATCAGATCCTGCTGGCCAATGTGGCCAAGAGCGGTGTGGACATCAGCCAGGTCAACGTGACCCACGCCATGAGCCTGCCCGCCCTGGGCATGGTGGTTGGCCTGCTGGTGGCAGTGTTTATCAGCTACCGCAAGAAGCGCGTGTATGACCTGGAAAAAATCGAGCGCGTCGAGCAAGTCGCGGTGCAATACAACCCGCTGACCCTGCTGGTGGCTGGTGTGGCGATTGCCTCGGCGTTCATCATTCAGCTGTGGCTGGACTCGATGATCATCGGTGCCCTGGCCGGGTTCCTGATCTTTTCGGTGTCGGGCATCGTGCGCTGGCGCGACACCGACGACCTGTTTACCGAAGGCATGAAGATGATGGCCATGATCGGCTTCATCATGATCGCGGCCTCAGGTTTTGCCGAAGTGCTCAAGGCCACCGGCGACGTGCGCGCGCTGGTCGAAACCTCGGCGGCGTTTATCGGCCATAGCCGTGGCGTCGGTGCATTGTTGATGTTGCTGGTGGGCCTGCTGGTGACCATGGGCATCGGCTCGTCGTTTTCTACGGTGCCGATTCTTGCCGCGATTTTTGTGCCGCTGTGTGTGCAACTGGGCTTCAGCCCGATGGCCATCGTGTGCATCGTCGGTACGGCGGGTGCGCTGGGCGATGCCGGCTCACCGGCGTCGGACTCCACCCTCGGCCCGACCTCCGGCCTGAACATCGACGGCCAGCATCACCATATCTGGGACACCGTGGTGCCGACTTTCCTGCACTACAACCTGCCATTGCTCGCATTTGGCTGGCTGGCGGCGATGACACTCTGATCTACAGATTCACCGCCGCTGGCCGATAACCTCTCAAGTCGCCTAATAAGAGAGAAAAGCCATGCGTCTGAGCCTGAAGGCCAAAGTCCTGTCCCTCGCCGTTGTGCCGGTGTTGCTGTTCGCCGTGGTGATCAGCCTGACCACTGTGTGGATCCTCCAGGGGCAGGCGCGCAACGAGGTGGATGAAACCCGCCAGCGTCTGCTCAACAACGCCAAGGCCACCCTGCAAAGTTATGTGGAAGTGGCCATGAGCACCATCAAACCGCTCTACGACGCAGCCGCCCCCGGTGATACGGCGGCGCGGGCCGAGGTGGTCAGACTGCTGTCCAACACCAGTTACGGCAAGGACGGCTACTTCTTCGGCTACGACTCAGAGACCATCCGCCTGTTCAAGGGCAACAGCCCTGATGGCGTGGGCAAGAGCTTCAAGGACAACCGCGACCCCAACGGCGTCTACGTCAACCGCGACCTGGTCAAGGTCGGCAAGGACGGCAGCCACTACCTGCAATACAGCTCCACCCAGCCCGGCCAGACCGAACTGGTGCCCAAGCTCGGCTACACCGAATACCTGCCCAAGTGGGACATGGTCATCGGTACATCCGTGAACCTCGACGGCATCGAAGCCCAGGTGGCGGTGGTCGAGGCCAAGGTCGAAAAACGCATGGAAGGCGTGTTGCTGAGTATCCTCGGCGTGGCGGTGGTGGTGCTGCTGGTGATCGCCGCCGTGGGCATGCTGCTGGCCAATACCATCCTGCGTCCCCTGCACTTGATGAAAGCCAACCTCGATGACATCGCTGCCGGTGAAGGCGACTTGACCCGCCGCCTGGCCATCACCAGCCAGGATGAGTTGGGCGACCTGGCCGGTGCGTTCAACCGGTTTGTCGACAAGATCCACGGGCTGGTGCGCCAGATCACGGAAATGACCGCGCAACTGACCGGGCTGGTAAGCCAGGTGTCCGACCAGGCCCAGCGCTCGGAGCAGGCCATGGAACGCCAGCGTCACGAGACCGATCAGGTGGCCACCGCGATCAACCAGATGTCCTCGGCTGCGCAGGAAGTGGCGCGCAGTGCGCAAGGCGCCTCCGTGGCGGCGCAACAGACCGACGCTGAAGGCCAGGCCGCCAAGCGCGTGGTGGACGGCAGCATCGCGCAGATCCATGCACTGGTGAGCGACATCCGCAGCAGCGGCGTGTCCCTCGACAGCTTGCAGCAGGATGTGGCGTCGATTGTCAGCGTATTGAGCGTGATCCGTTCGATTGCCGAGCAGACCAACCTGCTGGCCCTGAACGCGGCGATTGAAGCCGCACGGGCCGGGGAGGCCGGTCGTGGTTTCGCGGTGGTCGCCGACGAAGTGCGCGCCTTGGCCAGCCGCACCCAGACCAGCACCCAGGAAATCCAGGGCATGATCGACCGCCTGCAAAAAGGCACGGTCGCCGCCGTAGACGCGATGCGCCGCTCCAGCGATGCCGGTGACGGCACCTCGGCCCAGGCCAACCAGGCCGGCGCGTCCCTGGACACCATGGCCCAGTTGATCGGCACCATTAACTCAATGAACGCTCAGATTGCCAGCGCCGCCGAAGAGCAGACCGCCGTGGCCGAAGAGATCAACCGCAGCGTGCACCAGATTGCGGTGGCGGTGGACAGCGTCGCCGATGAAACCCAGTTGGGCGCTCAGACTTCTCGCAGCCTGGCGGATTTGGGCCAGCGCCTGGGGCAGTTGGTCGGGCAGTTCCGGATCTAAACGTCGCGCATCAACAGGCCGAAGCGCAGATCCATCTCGGTCGGGATCGGTACATACACGGTGTGCCCATCCCCCGGCGCCACATTGATGGCCTCGCCCTTGGCGTTGTGCAACGTGGTCAGGTCAAAGTGGAAGTTGCCGGCGGGGGTCATCAGCTCCAGGTGGTTGCCCACGGCAAAGCGGTTCTTTACTTTGACCTCGGCCAACTCGCCCCGGCGCTCGCCAGTCAACTCGCCCACAAACTGCTGGCGCTCGGACACGGAGCTGCCGTTCTGGTAGTTCTGGTATTCGTCGTGCACGTGCCGACGGAGAAACCCCTCGGTGTAGCCGCGTTGGGCGAGGGACTCCAGATGGGTCATCAAGTCGCGATCAAATGCCCGGCCGGCCACTGCATCATCGATGGCCTGGCGATACACCTGGGTGGTGCGTGCACAATAGAAGTGGGACTTGGTGCGCCCTTCGATCTTCAGCGAATGCACGCCCATGTGGGTCAGGCGGTCCACGTGCTGCACGGCGCGCAGGTCCTTGGCGTTCATGATGTAGGTGCCGTGCTCGTCCTCGAAGGCGGGCATCTGCTCATCGGGACGGTTGGCTTCCTGCAACAGGAACACCTGATCTGTCGGCGCGCCGATCCCGAGGGTTGGCTGATATTCCTGGACGATATCCCCCGTGGCGTTCTCCACCGCCGGTGTAGCCTGGTATTTCCAGCGGCACGCGTTGGTACAGCTGCCTTGGTTGGCGTCGCGTTTGTTCATGTAGCCCGACAGCAGGCAGCGGCCGGAATAGGCCATGCACAAAGCGCCGTGCACAAACACCTCCAGCTCCATGGCCGGCACCTGCCGGCGGATTTCTTCGATCTCTTCCAGTGACAGCTCCCGCGACAGGATCACCCGGCAAATCCCTTGCTGCTGCCAGAACTCCACGCTGGCCCAGTTCACCGTGTTGGCCTGCACCGACAAGTGAATCGGCATCATCGGGAAATGCCGGCGCACCAGCATGATCAGGCCGGGATCGGACATGATCAGCGCGTCGGGGCCCATGGCAATGACCGGGGCCAGGTCTTTGAGGAAGGTCTTGAGCTTGGCGTTGTGCGGCGCGATGTTGACCACCACGTAGAAGCGCTTGCCCTGAGCATGAGCCTCGTCAATGCCGAGGGCCAGGTGGGCGTGGTCGAATTCATTGTTGCGCACGCGAAGGCTGTAGCGAGGCTGGCCGGCGTAGACCGCATCGGCGCCGTAGGCAAAGGCATAGCGCATGTTTTTCAGGGTGCCGGCGGGGGCGAGCAGTTCGGGGGCGATGACAGGAGGCATGGGCTTGGGTCGCAAAAAAGCGCGAGGGTAGATGAAGCGGTGCAGAGCTTTATTGATCTGGGTCTACGCTTAGCGCAACAAAGATGGCACTCCCAGGAGTTGCGGCGGACTAAGCACCGGGACGTAAACGCGCGCCCTGCTTTTTTGACATGGACCGAACATGAATCAAACCAACCTGCAATTCAAAACCCTGTTGTTGCTGCTGGTCCTGGTGACCGTCGCCTTTATCTGGATATTGCTGCCATTCTACGGAGCGGTGTTCTGGGCGGTCATCCTCGGCATCATCTTTGCGCCCATGCAGCGCCGCCTGCAGCAGCGGTTTGGCTGGAACCGCAACCTGACGTCACTGGCCACCTTGCTGGTGTGCCTGGTGATCGCGATCCTGCCGGTGATCATCACCAGCGCCTTGCTGGTGCAAGAGGGCGCAACGCTCTACAAAAACGTTGAAAGCGGCAAGCTTGACGTGGCCGGTTATATCGAGCAGTTCAAGAACTTCCTGCCGCCGTATTTCCAGCATTTGCTGGACCGCTTTGGCATGGGCAACCTTGAAGGCCTGCGCGAGAAAATCGTCAAGAGCGCGATGCAGGGCAGCCAGTTCTTCGCCACCCAGGCGTTCAGCTTCGGCCAGGGCACGTTTGATTTCCTGGTGAGCTTTTTCATCATGCTCTATTTGCTGTTTTTCCTGCTGCGCGACGGCCCGGAACTGGTGCGTAAAGTGCGCACGGCGGTGCCGCTGGCCGAGCCGCAGAAGCGCCGGTTGCAGCTCAAGTTCAATCGGGTGGTGCGCGCCACGGTCAAGGGCAACGTGCTGGTCGCCGTGACTCAAGGGGCATTGGGTGGTTTGATTTTCTGGTTCCTGGACATTCCCAGCGCGTTGCTCTGGGCGGTGTTGATGGCGTTCCTGTCGTTGCTGCCGGCGGTGGGCGCGGGGATTGTGTGGGGGCCGGTGGCCGCTTACTTCCTGCTCAGCGGTTCGATCTGGCAGGGCGTGGTGCTGGCCTTGTTTGGCGTGTTTGTGATCGGGCTGGTGGACAACGTACTGCGCCCTATCCTGGTGGGCAAGGACACCAAGATGCCGGACTACCTGATCCTGATCTCGACCCTGGGCGGCCTGTCGGTGTTTGGCCTCAACGGCTTTGTGATCGGGCCGCTGGTGGCGGCGCTGTTCATGTCCAGTTGGGCGCTGTTTGTGGAGAGCAAGCCGCGGGTCAAGATGCCGTTGCCATAAGCCTCAGGCGTGGAGCCGGAAGTTCGAGGCGTGTTGCCGTTGTTTTTCGGCGGCGGACAGGGATGTGAGCGGGCCGCTGATGGTTTCGCCATCGCGTACCAGGTACCAGCAGGCGAGCAAGCCCAGCTCCCGAAGGGGGGCGGGGACGGCGCTGCCGATGACGGACATGATTTGAACAGTGGGCATAAGGACCTCCAATCGCTATGGGGGTCACCTTACGGGGCCTGGCGATTTAGGAAAAATCACCTGGGTCAATAGTCGACATCAACAAAAGGCGTCAGTCGACTACCTGATCGAGCATGCTCACCACTTCCTGCTCATTGAGCAGGCCTTTGCGCACCAGGTTTTCCGCCAACAACGCCAGGAACTTTGCAGTGCGGTGGCCTTCCAGGTGCTTGAGCTCCGTGAGGGCGCTGTAGACCTTGCTGGACGTACAGAGGCCAGCGGTGCGGTGCGGGTTTTGTGTGGGCATGGTCTGTCGTCCTTGTTGTTATTGGGTTGTTATTGGGTGGACTGGATCAATAGTGGGAGTGTGGGGTGACACAAACATGACAGCGTAAGCCCCGGTCGGGCAAGTAGACTTTCGACCTTAATAGTGTGGGATGGCCGCTTGGCCATTGTCCTCAGAACGACCTTGGCACGATAAATCCGGACGTCGTACACAAAAAAAGGCCCCGCTTGTAGGGCGAGGCCTGTTTCCGACATCACGATAAGGGCTTACCAACCGCGACGGTAGTAGCCGTGGGGAGGGCCGTAATAACCACGGGGTGGGCCGTAATAGACCGGTGCCGGGCGGTAATACACCTCTTGCTGCACATACACTGGCGGGGGCGGTGCGTAGTAGACCGGCGGTGGCGCGGCATATACCGGCTGCGGTTGCACGTAGACCGGCTGCTGCACATAGACCTCACGGGGTTGGCTGGCAACCACGGAGCCCACTACGGCGGCGCCGACCAGTGCACCCAAGACGGCCGGGCCACCCCATCCACCACCGTGGGCGGAGGCTTGGCCGGCCATAGCGAGTGCACCTACCAGCAAGGCGATCTTGGGGATTTTACGAATCATGGTCATTCCTCGGTTGGTCCCTGCGCTTGTGGTCTGCAATCAATAGACTCAAGTAACGTCGCGGGGATACTTTTAAGACAACATATTTCTGAAAAACAGCACGGCCGCTAGGTAAAGGTTGTGTAAGGTCTGTACCGATTTGCTTACTCAAAGGAGTTATCCATGCAGATGCACCCCAACAAGGACACCCAGCTGTGCATGTCACTGTCGGCCCGCCCCGGGAATTTTGGCCTGCGGTTTCATAACCACCTGTACGAACAGTTGGGTCTGAATTTCTACTATAAGGCGTTCAGCAGCCAGGATTTGCCCGGCGCGATCGGCGGTATCCGGGCGTTGGGCATTCGCGGTTGCGGGGTCTCGATGCCGTTCAAAGAGGCCGCCATTGAATTAGTGGACGAACTCGACGATTCGGTTCAAGCCATCGCCTCCCTCAACACCATCGTCAATACCGATGGGCACCTGAAGGCCTACAACACCGATTACATCGCCGTCGAGCAACTGCTGAAAAAGCACGCTGTGCCGAAAGATTCCACCTTCGCCTTGCGCGGCAGCGGCGGCATGGCCAAGGCCGTAGGCAGCGCCTTGCGCGACGGGGGGTATGCCAAGGGCGTGATCGTGGCGCGCAATGAAGCCGCGGGCAGGGCGCTGGCGCAGAGCCTGGGGTATGAGTGGCGTGCAGAACTGGGCGACATGCGGCCGCAGATGCTGGTCAACGTGACACCGATCGGCATGACCGGCGGCGCCGAGGCCGATGCGCTGGCGTTTGAAGCGGATGCGGTTGATAACGCCGAGACTGTGTTCGATGTGGTGGCGATCCCCGCCGAAACGCCGTTGATCGTGCGTGGGCGGGCTCAAGGCAAGCGGGTGATTACCGGGCTGGAAGTGATTGCAATCCAGGCGCTGGAGCAGTTTGTGCTTTATACCGGGGTGCGGCCAACCCAGGATCAATTCGAAAAAGCCGTGGCCTTCGCTCGAAGCTGAAGATTGCTGGTAATCAAATGTGGGAGGGGGCTTGCCCCCGATAGGGGTCTGTCAGTCAAAGCTGTTCCAACTGAACCACCGCCATCGGGGGCAAGCCCCCTCCCACATTGTTTACTGCGTTACGCCTGTTCCAGATGTGCGAGGCGCTCTTCAAGCGCGGCAATTCGCGCTTCCAACTCTTCTATGCGCTCCGCAGACACGCCAGCCCCACGCTCCACCGGATTCCCCCGCGCCGCGATGATCACCTCGATGTCCGCCGGATCCCCCAGCGCATGGGTATAGCGATCTTCACGCTGCCCCGCCTGACGCGGCACCAGCAGCGCCAATCCGCGAGCAATCAGGCGTTCCAGCTGGTGCACCACTTGCTCGGCATCTTCGAAGTCATGCATGCGCCCGCTACGGGTCAGCAGCTCATTGACGGTCTGCGGTCCACGTAGAAACAGCAGGCCGATCAGGATCACCTGGGCCGGCACGAGCTCCAGCGCCTTGTCTACGCGATGTTCCCAGCGGTCGGCGCGGCTGCCCATCACCAGTCGGGCAAAGCCTTGGCCTTCAAGAGCGCGAAGGCTTTGCCCGACCTGGCCCTGGCTGAGGTTTGTCACCGGCTCACGGCTGGTTTTCTGGTTGCAGGCCAGCACCAGAGCGTTGAGGGTCAGGGGGTAGGTTTCCGGGTTGGTCGCCTGTTTTTCGATCAGGCAGCCCAGAATGCGGATTTCCGTGCTGTTCAGGCGCGGCTCAGGGGTGTCGGTGTCGTGCTCGGCGGTCATCGCGCTTTCCCTATGCAGTGAAGGCCACTAGCCTAATCCTGAAAAAATAAAAGACAAGCCGCAGGCATGGCTATAATCGCCGCTGGTTCCAACCCTGCCATTACCGATGAGACTGTTATGACTATTTCCCTGTACGCCGCCTCCATCCCAGTCTTCAAGCAAATGCTCAACGCCTTGAGCGATGTGCTGAACAAGGCTGAAGCCCACGCCACCGCCAAGAACATCGAACCCAACGCCCTGCTGCAAGCGCGTCTGTTCCCGGACATGTTCGCGCTGGTGCGCCAAGTGCAAATCGCCGTCGACTTCGCCAAGGGTGTTTCTGCGCGCCTGGCCGAGATCGAAGTGCCTAAATACGAAGACAGCGAAGTGACCTTCGCCGACCTGCAAGCGCTGATCGCCAAGGTCCTGGCGTTTGTCGACACCATCAAGCCTGAGCAAGTCGACGGCAAGGAAGGTATCGAGATCATCACTCGCCCGGGCACCCCGAAAGAGAAGTGCTTCAGCGGCCAGTCCTACCTGCTGACCTACGGCCTGCCGCAATTCTTCTTCCACGTCACCACTGCTTACGCCTTGCTGCGCCACAACGGTGTGGAAGTGGGCAAGCGTGACTACATGGGCGCTTTCTAAGCGTCCAGCCATAAAAAAGCCCGGTGTGGTTCACTCAAGAACCACACCGGGCTTTTTTTTGTCAGCGGCGTTTAAGCCGGCTGTTCTTCCTTGCCCAGGCATGCGGCGGCGGTGAACAGCACGTCGGTGGACGAGTTGAGCGCGGTTTCCGCCGAATCCTGCAGCACGCCGATGATGAAGCCGACAGCCACCACCTGCATGGCGATTTCACTCGGGATGCCAAACAGGCTGCACGCCAGCGGAATCAGCAACAGCGAGCCACCGGCCACACCCGAAGCGCCACAGGCACACACGGCCGCGACCACGCTGAGCAGCACGGCGGTCGGCAGGTCGACGTTGATGCCCAAGGTATGCACCGCCGCCAGGGTCAGCACGGTGATGGTAATCGCAGCACCGGCCATGTTGATGGTGGCGCCCAGCGGGATCGACACCGAGTAGGTGTCTTCATGCAGGCCCAGGCGCTTGCTCAACGCCAGGTTGACCGGGATGTTCGCCGCCGAACTGCGGGTGAAGAACGCGGTGATGCCGCTCTCGCGCAGGCACATCAGCACCAGGGGGTACGGGTTGCGGCGCAGTTTCCAGAACACGATGGCCGGGTTGACCACCAGGGCCACGAACAACATGCAGCCGATCAACACCATCAGCAGATGTGCATAGCCGAGCAGGGCGCCGAAACCGGAAGTGGCCAGGGTCGAGGCGACCAGACCGAAAATGCCCAGCGGGGCGAAGCGGATCACCACGCGCACGATCAGGGTCACGCCGTTGGACAAATCATCCAGCACGGTACGGGTGGTTTCGCCCGCATGGCGAATGGCGATGCCCATGCCGATGGCCCAGGCCAGGATGCCAATGAAGTTGGCGTTCATCAGCGCGCTGACCGGGTTGTCCACCACGCTGAGCAGCAGGCTTTGCAGCACTTCGGCGATGCCGCCGGGGGCGGTAACGGTCACCTCGTGGGTGGCGAGCACCAGGGGCGACGGAAACCACATGCTTGCAACCACCGCCACCACTGCGGCGGCAAAGGTGCCGAGCAGGTAGAGGAACAGGATCGGCTTGATGTGCGTTTCCTGGCCGTGTTTATGGTTGGCGATCGACGACATTACCAACACGAACACCAGGATCGGCGCCACGGCCTTGAGCGCGGTGACGAACACCTTGCCAATAAATCCGGTGGCCTGGGCGGCCTCGGGCATCAGCAGGGCCAGCAGGATACCGGCGATCAGGCCGATAACGATTTGGGTAACCAGGCTGACGCGCATAAGTCGTTGCAACAGGGAGGGGGCAGCAGTCATAAACAGTTGTCTCTAGTTTTTTTAGTAGGACGCAGCATTGCAGGCGAAAGCGCTGTAGGAACAGGCGCCAAGTCTACCATGCTGTAGGACACGTCCTGCTCGATGCGGCATTCCGTCACCCGCGCCGTAGGGTCTTGGTCAAACCCGGACACACTCTGTTAAGATTCATCCCTCTCACTTTTCCTATTCCGTCAGCGGGCCCTTCGGGCTGTCGTTGATGTCGTTGTTTCTGGAGTTTTCATGCTGTTTCCCATCCTGCTGCTGTCGGCCGCCGGCTTTACCGTGCTGACCACAGAATTCATCATCGTCGGGCTGTTGCCGTCGATTGCCCGGGACCTGAACGTCAGCGTGTCCCAGGCGGGTCTGCTGGTGACGCTGTTCGCGTTCACCGTGGCAGCGTTTGGGCCGTTTCTGACGGCGTATTGCGCTCGTTTCCCACGCAAGCGCCTGTTTATCAGCATCCTGATCATGTTCGCGGTGGCCAATACCGTGGCCGCGTTGGCGCCGAATATCTGGGTAATGGCCGTGGCGCGGCTGATCCCGGCCCTCGGCCTGCCGGTATTCTGGGCTTTGGCCAGTGAAACGGCGGTCGACATCGTCGGCCCGGAATATGCCGGGCGTGCCATCGAAAAAATCGGCTTCGGCATTGTCTGCGCCACCGTGTTCGGCATCCCGGTGGGCACGCTGATTTCCGATATGTTCGGCTGGCGCACCGCGTTCGCTATCCTGGCGGTGGTGGCGTTGGCCAAGGCTTTGCTGCTGTTTATCTACCTGCCGGTGACGAAGCCGAAGAACGATGAGGTGACACTGCGCTCGCAGTTCAAGATCCTGCGCAACCCCTTGATGCAGGGCCATATCCTGCTGTCGATCCTGGTGTTCAGCGGTATGTTCACGGCCTACACCTATTTGGCCGACATCCTTGAACGCCTGGCTGGGTTTGATGGCACGTTGGTGGGCTGGTGCCTGATGGGCTTTGGCGCGGTCGGATTGATCGGCAACTCTTTGGGCGGCCGTGCGGTGGATCGCCACCCGTTGATCGCGTCGATGGTGTTCTGCGGCTTTATGATCGCCGGCATGGTGGCATTGGTCCCGGCGATTCATTCCACCGTCGGCCTGGCTGCGGCGATGGCGGTGTGGGGCGTGACCCAGGCAGCGATGTTCCTGGTCAGCCATGTGCGGCTGATGAAGGCCGCGCCCCATGCGCCAGCGTTTGCCGCGTCGCTGAACATTGCCGGAGCCAACCTGGGGATTGGCTTGGGCGCGTTGGTCGGTGGGCAGGTGATCGACACCTTGGGCCTGGGCAGCCTGGGGTTTGCAGCGTCCGGGTTTATTCTGGTGTCAATCCTGCTGGCGCTGTGGCTGATGACCGCCAAACAACCGGTCGCCTCCAGGGCCTGAGCCGTCAAGGCAGGGCGGTAAACAACTCGCGCCTTGCCCCTTCGGTAATCGCCACGATGCCGGGGTGCTTGACCTTGCGTTCCACCGAGATCGCGTAGAACGACTCGGTGACCGCGTCAGTCTGGCCAATCAGCGCCACGCCGTATTGGCGCACGACTTCTTCGGCGATCACGCTGGGGGCGATAAAAATCCCGCTGCCGGATTGGCCAAATGCCTGCATCAGGGCGCTGTCGTCGAACTCGCCGATGATCTTCGGCTGGATCTGCTGCTCGGCAAACCAGCGTTGCAGGCGGCTGCGCACCACCGTCTCCGCGCCCGGAATCAACAGCGGCGCGCCATGCAGGCACTGTGGGAAATCGCCGCCATGTTGGTCAGCCAAGGCCTGAGTAGCAAAGAAGCTGATGCCACATTCCCCCAGTTTCTGGCTGTAGCCCTTAATGTCCAGGTGCGACGGCATGGGGCTGTCGGAAATCACCAGGTCCAGGCGCTGGATCGCCAGGTCGGCCAATAGGCGTTCGAGTTTGTCTTCGCGGCAGGTGATGCGCAGCGGCTCGCTCAGCTCCATGGTCGGCGCGATCAGGCGATAAACGATGGACTTGGGCACCACATCCGCCACCCCGACCCGGAACACAATCTGCTGTTCATTGGGTTGTGCGCGCAGCATCGCTTCCAATTCATTACCGGTCTGGAACATTTGCTCGGCATAGGGCAGGGCCTGGCGCCCGGCTTCGGTCAGCTCCAGCTGGCGGCCGACCCGTTGGAACAGCGCGATACCGAAGGTTTGCTCCAGCAGGCTGATCTGCCCGCTGATGGTCTGGGGGGTAAGGTTGAGTTGCTCGCAGGCGCGCACAATGCTGCCGGTCTTGGCCACAACCCAGAAGTAGTGCAATTGTCGGTAATTGAGCATCGCGGCCGTCACTTCGTAAAAACCGAAGTATACGCTAGAAAAATACGAATTTTCCTGAAGTGTTCGCCTGCATAGAATGCCTCGCTATCGCGGGGCCACTATTTGGACCCAATGGTTCTAACGAGGAATACATCATGAAACTCAATTCCCTGGGCGCGGCATCGCTGCTTGCGCTTTCATTGGTAGTGATCAGCGGTTGCGATCAGGTCGAGAAAAGCGCGCAGCAAGTGTTGGGCAAAGCCACCGAGTCGGCCAAGCAAGCCATCGATGACACCCACAAGGCCGCCGAGCAGGCATTGAGTGAAGCGACACAAGGCCTGATCAGCCCGCAGAAAAAGGACGATCAGGAAGAAAAAGAGTCTGACTCGAACAGTAAAGAAGCTTAATTTCCCAGCACAACCTCAGGACTGACCTATGGATTACCTTTTACAACTGGCCGCCAGCCCCACCGCCTGGGTTGCACTGGCCACCTTGATCGTCATGGAAATCGTGCTGGGCATCGATAACCTGATTTTTATCTCCATCCTCACCAACAAACTACCTGAGCAGCACCGGGCCAAGGCACGGCGCATCGGTATCAGCATGGCGCTGATATTGCGCCTGGGCCTGTTGAGCACCATCGCGTTCATCGTGCAGTTGACGGCGCCGGTGTTCGAAGTGCTCGGCCAGGCGTTTTCGTGGAAGGACATGATCCTGATCGCCGGCGGCTTGTTCCTGGTGTGGAAGGCCACCACCGAGATCCATCACAGCATGGACCCGGAGCCGGAAGAGAAAGCATCGGTTGGCAACACCGTGGCCATCGGCTTCGCCGCAGCGATCGGGCAGATCCTGTTGCTCGACCTGGTGTTCTCCATCGACAGCATCATTACCGCCGTGGGCATGACCGAGCACTTGCCGATCATGATCATTGCCGTGGTGACATCGGTGATCGTGATGCTGGTGGCGGCTGAACCGCTGGCCAAGTTCATCAACGACAACCCGACCGTGGTGATGCTGGCCCTGGGCTTCCTGATTATGATCGGCATGACGCTGATCGCCGAAGGCTTCGGCGCCCATGTGCCTAAAGGCTACGTGTACGCGGCCATGGCCTTCTCGGCGGCCATCGAGTGCTTGAACATCGCACGACGTAACCGCCACAAGCGTTTGCTCGCTGCCCGCCAGTAACCGCCGAAACCTGAAAGCCGGCTGTGCTCACAAGAGCCCAGCCGGCTTTTTGCTGTCTGTTAGAATCCCGACACTTGATAGCGTGAGGTCCTACATGAACGAGCCGATTCGTCTTACCCAATACAGCCATGGCGCGGGGTGTGGTTGCAAGATATCGCCCCAAGTATTGGAAGTGATTCTCGCCGGCAGCGGCGCCCAGAACCTCGACCCCAACCTGTGGGTTGGCAATGCCTCGCGGGATGATGCGGCGGTGTACGCCATCGACGACGAGCGCGGCGTGGTCTCCACCACTGACTTTTTCATGCCGATTGTCGACGACCCCTTCGACTTCGGCCGCATCGCCGCCACCAATGCCATCAGCGACATCTACGCCATGGGCGGCGACCCGTTGATGGCCATCGCCATTCTCGGCTGGCCGGTGAACGTGCTGGCGCCCGAGATTGCTCGGGAAGTGATCCGTGGTGGCCGCTCGGTGTGCGACGCCGCCGGTATCCCCCTGGCAGGCGGCCACTCTATCGACGCGCCGGAGCCGATCTTCGGCCTGGCCGTGACCGGCATCGTGCAAAAGCGCCATATGAAGCGCAACGACACGGCTACCGCCGGCTGCCAGTTGTACCTGACCAAGCCGCTGGGCATCGGCATCCTCACCACTGCCGAAAAGAAGGGCAAGCTGCGCGAGGCCGACATCGGCCTGGCCCGCGACTGGATGTGCACCCTCAACAAACCCGGCAGCCGCTTCGGCAAGCTGGCCGGGGTAACGGCCATGACCGATGTCACCGGTTTCGGCCTGTTGGGTCATCTGGTGGAAATGGCTGACGGCAGCGGCCTGACCGCACGCATCGAATATGAAAAAGTCCCACGGCTGCCTGGGGTCGAGTACTACCTGGATCAGGGTTGTGTGCCCGGTGGCACGTTACGCAACTTCGATAGCTACGCCCGCAAGCTCGGGCGCGTGCAAGAGCTGCACAAGCGCGTGCTGTGCGACCCGCAGACCAGCGGCGGGCTGCTGATCGCCGTCACACCTGAAGGTGACGCCGAGTTCCACGCCGTGGCGGCGGAACTGGGCTTGAGCCTGGCGCCGATCGGCGTTCTGGTTGAGCGACAGACCAACGCGGTAGAGGTGTTTTGATGGCAACTGACATCACCGATTACCGCGACATTTTCCTCAGCGACCGGCCGATGATGGATACCCGCGCGCCGGTGGAATTCATCAAGGGCGCGTTCCCCGGCGTGGTCAACCTGCCGTTGATGAACGATGACGAGCGCCAGCGCATCGGCACCTGCTACAAGCAGCAAGGGCAGCAGGCGGCGATTGTGTTGGGGCATGAGTTGGTGTCCGGCGCCATCAAGGCCGAACGCATTGCACAGTGGGCACAATTCGCCCAAGCCCATCCCGACGGTTACCTGTACTGTTTTCGCGGCGGGTTGCGTTCGCAGATTGTGCAGCAATGGTTGAAAACCGACGCCGGCATCGAGTACCCACGGGTCGGCGGTGGCTACAAGGCCATGCGAACGTTCCTCGTGAACACTATTGAACAGGCCACCGTTCAGTGTGATTTCGTGTTGCTCGGCGGCATGACCGGCACCGGCAAGACCGAAGTGCTCGGCCAGTTGCCCAATGCCCTGGACCTTGAAGGCCACGCCAACCATCGTGGCTCCAGCTTCGGCAAGCGCGCCACCACGCAGCCGTCCAACATCGACTTCGAGAACCGTCTGGCGGTGGACCTGCTGAAAAAACGCGCGGGCGGCATTGAGCAGTTTGTGGTCGAGGACGAAAGCCGCATGATCGGCAGCTGCGCGCTGCCGCTGCCACTGCACAAAGGCATGCAGGGCTACTCGATGGTGTGGCTGGAAGACAGCGTCGAAGGGCGTGTCGAACGCATCCTGCGTGACTATGTAGTCGACCTGTGTGTTGAGTTTGATACGGTGTTTGGCGAAGACGGCTACGCATTGTTCGCCGAACGTCTTACCCAAAGTCTGGCGAATATACACAAGCGGCTGGGCGGTGAGCGCTTCCAGCGCTTGCACGCGATCATGCAGGACGCCCTGGCGGAGCAGGCGCGCAGCGGCGCCGTGGACCTGCATCGCGCTTGGATAGAAGGGCTGTTGCGCGAATATTACGACCCGATGTACGCCTTCCAGCGTGAAAGCAAAGGCGCACGGATCGAGTTCGCGGGAGAGCAGGGCGCCGTCACGGCCTATCTGCGCGAGCGAGCACTCAGAGGATAAGCGCTCCGATCAACCCACACACCACGCCCACCAGCATGGTCAACCCGGCTACCGTCACCAGCACCCGCGCATCGAAATCCTTGCGCAGCATCAACAGCGACGGCAGGCTCACGCTCGGCAGGGTCATCAGCAAGGCCACGGCCGGGCCGGTGCCCATGCCCAGCGCCATCATGGTTTGTACGATGGGGATTTCAGCCGCTGTAGGAATTACAAACAGCGTGCCGACAATCGCCAGCGGTACCAACCACACCAGGCTATTGGCCATGGCGCCGTCGACATGGGGGAACAGCCATACCCGCGCCGCGCCCAGGACCAGCACCGCCAGGATGTAGATGGGGATCGTGTTCCAGAACAACTGCCACAACGTGCGCAGCCAACGGCTCAGGAATGGTTGCGACTCCGTGCTGCTGACTTCTGCTACAGCCTCCAATGCCGCTTCCGGCACCTGATCCGGCCGGGCAATACGCTGCGCCACCAGCGACACACCCACCACCAACACAATGCCCGCCACCAACCGCACCGCGGTAAAACCCCAGCCGAGCACAAAGCCCATAAACACCAGGGTGGCCGGATTCAGCACCGGGTTGGCGATCCAGAAGGCCAGCGCCGCGCCCACCGACACCTGCTGGCGGCGCATGCCCGCCGCCACCGGCGCGGCGCAGCAACTGCACATCATGCCTGGCAAGGCGAACAGCCCGCCGCGCACGGTCGAGCCCAGGCCGGCGCGGCCGAACAGGCGTAGCAACCAGTCACGGGGGATCAGCACTTGCAGCAGGGAGCCAAGGATCACCGCCAGCACCGCGGCTTTCCAGATCGCCAGGAAATACACCTGGGCATAGGCCAGTGCTGCCGCCAGTGGCGAGCTTTGTTGATCGTTGAGAATCGAGGCGCCGATGCTGTGATTGTCGGCCGCCACAAACGCCTTGAAGTAGTAGGGCGACCACTTAACGTAATAGAGGCCTACGCAGGCCACCAATAGGAATAGCGCTGGTTTCCACCAGAACGACCAGCCCCGGACGGGCTGGGTGGAGGAGAGGTTGGACATGCTGATGATCCGCCGATGAGTCAATAGCGACGCATCATACGCTGTCAGCTGTCAGCACTCACCTGTGTCGGTTCCGGGCAGGTTTCATCGCCGTCGTTCAAGCCCTGCTTGTAGTTGCGGCTCAGCAGCGAGGCCTTGCCGTTGTGCCAGGTCAGCGTCAGCACATAGAGCGTGTCGTAGTCACTGCCGGACCAGTCGTCGGTAATCGTGTGTTTTTCGCCGGACGCTTCACTCGCCACCTTGTTGATCAGCTCCGGCAGGTAGCCGTGGGACCAGGCGGTGTAGATGGTGGCGTTGTGGTATTTGTCCTCGACCAGCTCATCGGCGAGGTCGCTGGTGTCATTCGCGGAGAATTTAATGTTTACCGGCAGGCCCAATTTGATAGCGCTGGGGCTGATGGTCATCAGTGGGCGAATGTAGCTGTAGGAATTGTCCAGCTCACCTTCCTCGACATTGCGTGTCGGGTTGGCGGCAAATACAAAGTTGGCCTTGCCGAACTTTTCCGGCAGCAGCGTCGCCAGGTTCATTGCGCGGTTCAAGCCCTGGCAATTGAGCTGGCCGAGGCCGCCGGCGGGTTTTTCGCCGTGGCGCAGGAACACCAGGGTTTGCACACCGTCCACAGGCTGGGCGCGGCTTTCACGGGCGTCGAGGGCAGCAACCATGGCACCGCTGACCAGCAGCAGCGGCAGCATGATGTATGAATAGTGTTTGAGTCGTTGCACAAGGCGCAGAGGCTTGATCGTCATTATAGGTTCGAGTCTTCGTGCGTCACGTTAAGGCGGACAAGCCTGGCCCCAATGACGCCGGGGCGTCCTGCGGTGTTCCCTGTCGGTATAGCGAGGTGCCTCCATTCACCGTTTTAGCGCACTTAAGAGTGCACGCGGGCGTATTGGTTCGCCCACGCGGGATAATAGCCCGCCGATGTTGCGCATTGATGACCCATGCAGGACACCGGGTAGATGGCTATCATGGGGACTTTCTGCCTAGCCAGGGACTTACCGATGAACCCACTCGCCGCGTTCCCGATTAATAGCAAATGGCCTGCCCAGCACCCCGAGCGCCTGCAACTGTACTCGTTGCCTACACCCAACGGGGTAAAAGTCTCGATCATGCTTGAAGAGTTGGGCCTGCCGTATGAGGCACACAAGGTCAGTTTCGAGACCCAGGACCAGTTGTCCCCTGAGTTCCTGTCCCTCAATCCGAACAACAAAATCCCCGCGATCATCGACCCCGAGGGCCCAGCCGGCCAGCCTCTGGCGCTGTTTGAGTCCGGCGCAATCCTGATCTACCTGGCGGAAAAAACCAGCCAGTTGCTCTCCGAAGATCCGGCGACACGTTATGAAACGATTCAATGGCTGATGTTCCAGATGGGCGGCATCGGCCCGATGTTTGGCCAGTTGGGTTTTTTCAACAAATTCGCCGGCAAGGCCTACGAAGACAAGCGCCCTCGCGACCGCTACGCTGCCGAATCCCGTCGCTTGCTCGAAGTGCTGGAAAAACGCCTGCTCGGTCGCACCTGGATCATGGGTGATGACTACAGCATCGCCGACATTGCTACCTTCCCGTGGATTCGCAACCTGATTGGCTTTTATGAGTCGGGCGATATCGTCGGCATTGCCGATTTCCCTAACGTACTGCGCGTGCTGGACGGCTTTGTGGCCCGGCCGGCAGTGATCCGTGGACTGAATAGTCCGAGCTGAAGCATGCCGACTTTCGATTTCAAACAACTGGATGTCTTTAGCCGCGTGTCCCTCAAGGGCAACCCGCTGGCAGTGGTTCTGGGTGCCGACAGCCTCAGCGACCAGCAGATGGCGGACTTCGCCAAGTGGACCAATCTCAGTGAAACCACGTTTTTACTGACGCCGCGCGACCCTCGGGCTGACTACCGGGTGAGAATTTTCACCACCTTGCAGGAGCTGCCATTCGCCGGGCACCCGACACTGGGCAGTTGCCATGCGTGGCTGACAGCGGGCGGGATGCCCAAAGGCGAGGAGATCGTCCAGGAGTGCGAAATCGGCCTGGTGCGTATCCGTCGTCAAGGCGATGAACTGGCGTTTATAGCACCGCCGTTGTTGCGTTCCGGCGCGGTGGAGGACGATGTGTTGGAGCGTGTGCGCCTGGGACTGGGCCTGGAGCCGGACCGTATCGTACGCAGTCAATGGGTCGACAATGGCGCAGGGTGGCTTGTGGTGATGTTGGCGGACCGTGATCAGGTCCTGGCGTTACAGCCTGATTATTCACAGCTTATGGGGCTGGCCGTGGGCGTGATTGCCCCCTGTGACCCTGCGCAGGACGATGTGGATACGCAGTTTGAAGTGCGTGGTTTTGTCGCAGGCGACGGCGCGCCGGAAGATCCGGCCACGGGCAGCCTCAATGCCGGCGTCGCCCAATGGCTGTTGCGTGAAGGCCTGGCGCCTGAGCGCTATGTGGTCAGCCAAGGCACGGCCATGGGGCGCGCGGGGCGTATCAGCGTCGAGCGCCAGGGCGAGGAAATCTGGATCGGCGGCGCCGTAGCGGTGTGCATCGACGGGCGTCTACAGCTCTAGATCAATACATTATTGCGAGCGCCGCAATACACTGTTGGCCCCTTGGTATTTGTGCTGCCGGGGCCGGTGGGCATAAGCTTTCGCCCCAAAGTTTGAGTCTTTATGTCAGGAAAACCATGACCAGCCAGTTCCCCCAAGCCCGCCCACGCCGCCTGCGCCGCTCTCCGGAGCTGCGTGGTTTGTTCCAGGAAACCGAGTTCACCCTCAACGATCTGGTGCTGCCGATCTTCGTCGAAGAAGAAATCGACGACTTCGTGCCGATCACCAGCATGCCGGGTGTGCAACGCATTCCCGAGAAGAAGCTCGCTGCCGAGATCGAGCGTTATGCCCGTGCCGGTATCAAGTCGGTGATGACCTTCGGTGTGTCTCATCACTTGGATGCCAACGGTAGCGACACCTGGAAAGAACGCGGCCTGGTCTCGCGCATGTCCTCGATCATCAAGGACGCCGTGCCGGAAATGATCGTGATGTCCGACACTTGCTTCTGCGAATACACCGACCACGGCCACTGCGGCGTGATGCACGGCGCCCACGTCGACAACGACGCGACCCTGGTCAACCTCGGCAAACAAGCCGTGGCCGCTGCCCGCGCCGGCGCCGACGTGATCGCCCCCTCGGCCGCCATGGACGGCCAGGTCCAAGCCATCCGCCGCGCCCTGGATGACGCCGGTTTCACCCATATCCCGATCATGGCCTACTCCACCAAATTCGCCTCGGCCCTCTACGGCCCCTTCCGCGAGGCCGGCGGCAGCGCCCTCAAAGGCGACCGCAAAAGCTACCAGATGAACCCCATGAACCGCCGCGAAGCCGTGCGTGAATCGCTGCTCGACGAACAGGAAGGCGCGGATGCACTCATGGTCAAACCGGCCGGTGCCTACCTCGACATCATCCGCGACATCCGCGAAGCCTCACGCCTGCCGGTGGCGGCGTACCAGGTGAGCGGTGAATACGCGATGATCAAGTTTGGCGCCCAGGCGGGGGCGATTGATGAAGATCGAGTGGTGCGCGAGACGTTGGGGTCGATCAAGCGAGCGGGGGCGGATCTGATCTTTACGTACTTTGCGATGGATTTGGCGTTGGCGGGGATTTAGGGACATCGTTTCTCCCCTGTGGTGAACTGGCTTATCACAGGGGATGGGCAATCATGAATCAGTTAAATTTTTCGTAATCTTGAGCACCTAATGACGCCAACCATTTCCTGAAGAAATCTATTTGTTCCTGTAGGTCGTTTGTTAGATTCTCCTCTTCGTAGTCAAACAAATGGACTATGTCGTCGTTGGTAGCTTGCTGACCTAAAGTCATTTCGTATGCGACGAGTCCCGCGCTCATCTGAGAAGCCATTCTTGACGGTTTAACGTTTATTTTTGCCCCTTTGCATAAAAACGTTATATGCGGGAAGCCTGCCCGGATTTTCGCGAAGCAAATATATAGGTCATGCCCTTCATAAACCTTTTCAAAATTGTCGGCCTCTGAAAATGTCATCGTGAGCTTCGTTGGGTCATATTTGATGGTGACCTGCTTGTGTTCTTTGTTGATTATTGCTTTTATATTTTTAGTTTTCATTTTATTTCCTGTTGGGGTTTGGTATGGAGTATCCGACGTAAGTTCCATCAGGATTTACTGGGGTGGCGACTAATATATCCTCGGTGTCGATTTTGTTATGGGTAGCGAACTCTCCATCTTCAATAAGAAGTGAGTAAGATTTTAAGGTCTTAGATTTTGGTGTCGTTCAACTCAAGTCTATAGAGCTTGAGGCAGTCTAAAAGAACTTTTATGAAGCGTCTTTTGTCAATGATTTTATCTTCAAAATAAGTATCGAAAAGATGAAAAACAGATTCAAAGCTTTCGTCAGTTGATAGGTAGTGTTCAATTGTTTCTATAAGCCACTTCTGTTCATCTTCTAGATATGAAAGAAATTCCGGTTTGGTTAAAGTATGAAAAAGCTCTGAGAGTTCGCTTTCATCATTAATATTTTTTGAGGAGATTATTTCCTCTCTCTCTAAGTTTTTAGTGTTTTCTATGCAGTAAGTGAATAGCAGGCCTCGCAATATTGGTAGGCTTGGTTTTTTCCCCATTATTCAAACTCCGCGTACGCAGTGATTGGTTTTTCGTCTCTGTTGCCGTTAGTAGGATTCTTAGCTGTTTTTACTCGTTCAAGTTGAGATCCTAATGATGTTCGAACTCCGTGTTTTCCAAGACGTGTGCGTCCGGAATTAATTTTTCCAAATCTGATAGATGTCGGTGGATATTTGACTCTGTAATCTCATCAATCCTTGCCTGTCGCTCCGCACATGTCAGTTGCGGTGAAGCCGGTTCTCCGTGATCAACGCTTTGCGTTTTGAGGGCGCGGTTGTTCCTGGTTTGCATCCATCCCCACCCGGACACGAGCTTATAAGTATGAAATTTAATTCCGTTCTCGCCAGACTGACTGGTCTTCAAGGCTGGCTTTTTGGAGATCATCTTTCCAGACCTCATTAGCTAGGCGGTAAACGTCGGCGAAGAAACCTCGAGGGTCGGCGATTTCAGTTTCGTTCCAAGCCATAGTTCTGTATTCGTCGTAATCGCTTTCGAACTCTTTCGAAAAATCAAAATCGGATCTGTTTAGTGTGTCCCTGAGTGCAGATATTAGTGCGAAGCGATGCCTATATGAGAGATACATAAGGTCCTTTAGGATAAAGGTAATTATGATGGTTTCTCTATCCTTTTCATTGTTGGGGTTGTACTTCCGAAGTTTTTTTCCAGCTGTATTTTCAAGGTCGTATATCGATAGGGCTCCTAATAAGTGAGAGATATTTGGGATGTAAGGAGTATTCATGAATGGACATTTCAGCATTGTGTGCTCACTTAGGGAAAGCGGTAGTACGCGTTGATCCCACCCGCCAACTTCACCGGGTTCGCATCTGTCTGAGGGAGCTGCTTCGGAGCCCAACGCAGGTTGAGCTGAGGTTATTAATCTTGAATTGATTCGGACCAGCGTTGGCAGAAATCACGTTGTTGCTGAATGTCGTTGGTGAGGTTGCGTTCCTCGTAAGCAAAAATATGTACGAATTCGCCGTCTGGGTTGCCCATAGTCAGTTCGTAGGCAATAAGGCCATTCGACATATGTGAGGACATTCCAGATGTGTGAACATTGATTTTTGATCCTTTGCACAAAAAACTAATATTTTTCAACTCGGCTCTCAATAAGCCAAAGCTTTCGAACAGGTCTGGTGCTGTATAGGTTTTTCGTTCGCCATTATTCAAAAGCAGACTAAGTGTTGGCTTTCCCGCTTCGTATTCGACTACTGCGCTGTCACGTATGCCGTTATGGATAATGGTTATTTCACGTGACTTCATGGGTATTCTCTCTTGGGGTTCAATATTGTGTATCCCTTGAAGGAGCCGTCTTCGTTGACCGGTGAGGCTCCTAAAATGTCTTTAGAATCTATACGTCCAGGTATAGCGATTTCTACTTCATTCTGGTGCTTTGATCGTGTGCCTAGCTCCTTATTCACGTCTCTTCCTTGGATTCTTCTGAGTGTGTATAGAAAACCTTCCTCAAATCCGAAGCCTGACGCAAATACCAAGGCTTGTTTCCTAGATGTTGAGGTAGGAACAAAGTTACTTGGCGGGCTGGCGTTATTTAAAGAATGCAGGAAAAGATTGGTGCTTTCTCCTCTGCTTTCAAACCCTTTTTCAAATATCTCATCCGGTTCTCTCAAATCTCCACGATACAGGTAACTACGTTTTTTATGTGGCGCAGGAGGTAATGGCGACTGAGTATCAAATTTGACCTGTTCGTTTGGGCCATCAGTTTTAGACCATTGTTTACGTTTACACCCGTCCTCACCCGGACAAGAGCTCAGCCCCAGTGGATCCACCCACCCGGTAGGATTGGGCACGTACTGGTACGCGTTGATCCCGCCCGCCAACTTCACCAGGTCTGGCGTCAGGTAGCGCCCAATATCCGGATTGTAGTAGCGATGACGGTTGTAGTGCAGCCCGCTTTCCTGATCAAAGTACTGACCCTGGAAGCGCAGCGGGTTGTCGATTTTGCTTTTGTCGAGACGACTGATCTGGCCGTAGGCGCGGTAGTGCGCGGACCAGACGATTTCGCCGTCGGGGTCGGTGAGTTCCTGTGGCGTGCCGAGGTGGTCGAGTTGGTAGTGGTAGGGCTGGGTGTCGGTTGGGCCGAAGCCGTCCAGCAGCGCCAAGGGTCGAAAGCTGTCAGGTTCGTAAAGGTAGCTGCGGTGGCGATCTGCATGGTGCTCGGCAATCAGCTTGTCGCCTTTCCAGAAGAACTCCGTGGTTAAACCGTCGACAGTCTTGCTGATACGCCGTCCAAACGGATCGTAGCGGTAGCTGGCGGTTTGCCCGTTGGGTTGTGTGACGGCAATCAGGCGGTGCTGGCAGTCGTAACGGTACTGGGTGACCAGTTGGTGACCTTTGCCTCTGCGTTCACCGATCAGGTTGCCGAAGGCGTCGTAGTCGTAATGCCGGTCGCCCTGGATCATCAGGCGGTTGCCGGCGACGATGTCGGGGCCGGGGCGGTCTTGCATGAGCAGGTTGCCCGCCGGGTTGTGGCCGAAGCGTTCCTGTAGGTCTTGGGAGTGGTCTGCGCGGGTTAGGCGATTCAACGGGTCGTAGTGGTAGTGGTGTTCGCCTTTGCGGGTGTCGTTGAGGCGGGTGAGATTTCCGGATCTGTCGTAGTCGTAGTGGCGTTGGAGCAGGTGGTGTTCTTGCTGTGTTACGGCATGGGCGTGCAGGCGCTGTTGGTCGTCGTAGTGGTAGTGGCTGAGCAGTTGGCCTTGTTGGCGCTGGTGTTCTTGACCGGCTTTGAACAGGTGCGAGGTAAGGGGCTTACCGTTGAGCTTTACCGTGGCGAGATGCCCGCCTTTGGCATGGTTGAACGCCACACGGTTGTTGTCTGGCAGGCGCAGGTGTTGAAGTTGGCCGCAGGCGTCATAGCCATAGCGCAAGGTGCCCCAGCCTTGGTGTTCGGCAGTGAGACGGTTCTGGACGTCATACTCGTAGGCCAGCGCCCAGTGACCGTCGTCGACGCTGAGGAGATTGCCTTGGCGGTCGTAGGCGTAATCGATTTTGTTGCCGTCTGGCAGGATTTTTCGTACGAGACGACCGGCATGGTCGCGCTCATAGCGGGTAACCAACTGACTGCCATCATCGCCGTATTCAGTTTTGTCTCGCAGGTTGCCATTGAGGTCGTAGACGTAGGCCGTGCGCTGGCCATCAAAACCAACTTCCTGCTGGATCAGGCCGTTGGCGTGGTAAGCCAGCCGATAGGTTTCGCCGACTTCGTTTTCAATCTCGGTCAGCAGCAGACGCGCGTTGTCGTAGCAGTACTTGACCTGGCTGCCATCAGCATTGATGCGGCGGCTGATCAGGTGCAGGCCGTCCGCGTATTCGTAGCGGGTAACGTGGCCCCGTTCATCGCGTTCGGCGGTGATTTTTCCGTAGGGGTTGTAGCTATATTCCCGCGTTGCGCCGCCGGGCAGTACGAGGCGAGTCAGCCGACCGGCTGCATCCCACTGGTATTGGGTCAGCGCGCCTTGTTCATCCTCACGGGCAATCTGGCGGCCCAGGTCGTCGTAGCGATAGCGCTTGATGCCCCCGTTGGGCAGTTGCTCTTCAACCAACTGGCCGCGATCATTCCACACCAGCCGCTGGCAACTGTGATCGGGGTACCACACCCCAATCAGTTGCCCGTATTTGTTGTAGCTGTAGTCGGTGATGTGACCGTCGGGATCGGTCCTACGCGTCACGTCGCCCTGATCGTTGCGCTCGTACTTCCAAACCGCTGAGCCTCGCCTTACAACCCGTACGAAGCCGTTGTCATGCTCGTAGGAAGTGGGCTCATCGTCCCCCGGAAACAACGCCACCAAGCGTCCGGCCTCGTCGTACTGATACGCCGTCACCGCACCCAGCGGGTCCTGCTCGACCGTCAGCCGGCCTTTATCGTCGTAGGATTTGAAATGTTCGGCACCGTCCGGATCAATACGCTGCACCAGCCGTGCGCGGTCATCGTGGACATACACTTCCTGGCTGCCATCAGCGTTGTGCACCACAACACTGCCGTCATCCCCCCACACATACCGCGTATCCATCTGCGAAAAACTGGCCCAATGCCGGACACATCGCGCCGCTTTGCCAGACCGTTCCCACGCCCAAAAGAAGCTCGCCCCACCGGCCAACCCGCGCTCAAGAATCACGTGCTGGTCGTCGTAGCGATAAACCTCGCTTTCGCCGACGGCATTGGTCGCTGAGATCAGTCGGCCAATGTCGTCGTAGACGTAGGAAACAACGCTGTGCTCTGTGATCCAGACGTAAGGCGCATGTCCCTTGGCCCGCTGAACCTGGTAGTCCACCGCCACAATGCGGCCCGACTCATAGCGTAAAAACAGCGCGAAACCGACACCGTTATCCAGCCGTTCAATGCGCCCTAAATGGTCCCGACTAATCCGCAGCCGGTTGTCATACGCATCACTGATCGAAACCAGCACCCCATCGCGAAAGTGATAAAACCGCGACGCCTGTACCAGCACCAACTCATCCGGCAAATCCCCCAGATAAATCGCCGCTTCAGCCAGGCTATTGGTGATTGCAGGTCGAGCAACTGTCGGCAGTGGAAACTCAGTCGAGCGGTTCTCATGATCCGTCCACACCACCGAATTACCTGACACAACAAGCCGATGCGCCAGCGAATGACTCCAGCCAAACCCCAGCCCGACATCCATTTCCACCGCACTGGTGCGATACAACCGTGTCCACTCAAACGGCAGAATCCCGTCTAAAACACCGTCAGTCAGCGTAAGTAATTCTTCGCCGGTGACCATCGACACCGGACACCCGTTGGTCACGGTCTTATCCGAAGCCGCAGCAGCATCCCCCTTCGGATTCGTCGCCACGGCAGGCGCGTCGTCGACATGTTCCTGGCGAACCAACACCGTCCGCTGTGTCTTGCCGCGAACCGCCGGCACCGCGTTCGAAACCAGATTCTCCCCAGCCTTCAACGGCGCAGCGGGTACCACCTTGATTGGCACAGCCTCACTCTTGAACAACACCGGCTTTAGCGCTTCGGCATGGCCATCCAGTTGAGCGGTGCCAAACTGTTTGGCTATTTGCTCCAGCCACTTGCGTACACGTTGAGACTTGATACTGCCGAGCACTTTCGTGCTCATACGCACCGCCATGCCCATGCCCGCGGTAGCAAGCCCCAGCAGTAGATAGATCAGCACCTCGGCACCGATCTCCCCCAGCATTTCGTTCATGTACGGAGGCGGCAACATCCTCATCCAGCTGACCAGTGCGGCCAGATGGATGAACATCAAGGGCTCATCACTGAGCACCAGCAGGCCCTTGGCGATGGTCTCTGTGCTCAACGCCAGTAACTGTTCAAATTCATCCTGGGTCAGGTATTGCAGCAGCTTTTCGGCGTTGGCCAAGGGGTCGCTCAGCCATTGGCAAAGCTGCTGGAGGTTGTCCCAGAGTGTGTACAGCGCGTCGCCGAACCCACGGGCATAGGCTTGATGCAATGAGAGATAGCGCTTTAGGAAGTCCGCCTCGGAATAGCCCTTCCACAATGGTTCAAACGTTTCGCTCCATTCAGTACGCAACCACGCTTCCAGTGGCGTGATCACCGACTGATAAGATGCGTAGAGCGCCTTGAAGTGTTCCTTGGAAACGTTGGGGTAGAAGCTGACCCGGTACTGCTGGTTGCGATCACATTCTTTGATTTCAAGAATGCCGCTGGGGCCAATGGTTTTATGAATGGGCTCGCCCAATGGGCCGCCGTTTGGGTCGATGCGCTGCAGCACCACCGGCGTATTGCCAATGGGCACGAAGCGTGAACTTTGAAACATATGCACCAGCGTCAACGTCCCACTGGCTGGACACTGTGCAACGGTCGCACTGGGGAAGAGGGAGCGGTTGATCGGCGCCACCAGCGCCACCTCATCCCCAACCTTGAACACCTGCTCGATATCCAGCGCCGAAAAACTGAAAAAGCTTTCGGCCCAGGCATCGTAGTGATTGAGGCAACTGCGGAAATCACTGAGCACGGACTCGACGTCACGCGTCTTTGAATCCATGGCCGCCAGCACCAGATACCCAATGGCTTGGCTGGTGGCGTTGATCATGAGACAGCCCCGTCAACCAGGGCCTTAACGAAAAGAACCATCTGCAATCCCTCGCACTGTGTATTCAGGCGAGGGACTTTGCAGAGGTTTTCAGGGGGAAGCTGTAGAGCTTATCCGGCGTCCACGTGGGAAGCTTCGACAGCTTTTGTCAGCTTGAAAAAAGCCTTTTGTGACGCGCAAACGCAAGGCCTAATTCCAGCCCTGCAAACGCAGCAGTGAAACACGTGATTCATTGCGAAGACAGACGGTCGCGGTGGGTGACGAGGAAGTTCAGGCTCAGCATGGCATTCAAACTCCTTGTACGAATGGTCGAAGAAAGATCCTGTCATGATCGGCTCGGGCTGGCGAGAGGGCGAGTTGACGAACCCGCGTTAGACTTACCTGTCCATATCCGCAACGCTCGGCCCATTGTTCTTCAAGGAAGCCCCATGTCCCCACGCCGCCTGATCCTGTGCCTCATCCCCTTGCTGGTGCTGGCCGGTTGCTCCACCTCACGCGGCCCGCAGCAACCGGAGCGCAGCGAGGCCGAGGTGAAGGCGCAGATTGTGCGCCTGCTCCCGGCCAAGGTGGCGGATCGCAATGGTTGGGCTCAGGATATCTACACGGCTTTCGACACCCAGAAAATCTACCCCAGCACCGAGAATATCTGCGCTGTGCTGGCGGTGACGGAGCAGGAGTCGACCTATCAGGTCGACCCGCCCGTGCCCAATATGGGCAAGATCGCCCAGGACGAGATCCTGCGCCGCGCTGGCAAGGTGCATGTGCCGGCCTTCGTGGTGCGCAGCGCGCTGCAATTGAGGTCGCCCACCGGCAAGTCCTACGCCGACCGGTTGAATGCTGCCCGCACCGAGAAAGACCTCAGCGGCATCTTCGATGACTTCATCAGCATGGTGCCCTTGGGCAATACACTGTTTGGCGGCTTCAACCCGGTGCACACCGCTGGCCCCATGCAGGTCAGCATCGACTTTGCACAGAAACAGGCGCGGGGTTATCCCTACACGGTGGATGGCACGATTCGTCGGGAGGTCTTCACCCGCCGTGGCGGTATGTACTTTGGCATCGCCCATTTGCTCGGTTATCCAGTGAATTACGACCAGCCGCTGTACCGCTTTGCCGATTTCAATGCAGGTTGGTATGCGAGCCGCAACGCGGCGTTCCAGGCGGCGGTCAGCCGGGCTTCCGGCACTGAGCTGGCGCTGGACGGGGATTTGATCCGCTATGGCTCACTGCTGCCCGGCACCACTGAGCTGGCAGTGCGCTCCCTGGGCGCCAAGCTGGATATGCGCAACCCCAGCATCCGTAGCCAGTTGGAGCAGGGCGAACAGTTGGATTTTGAGGACACCACGCTCTATAAGCGCGTGTTTGCCCTGGCCGACAAGGCTGCCGGTAAACCGCTACCACGGGCGATCTTGCCGGGCATTGTGCTCAAGAGCCCGAAGATCACCCGTAACCTCACCACGGCCTGGTTCGCCAAGCGCGTGGATGAGCGCTATCAGCGCTGTATGAAGCGCTGATCAGGGGCGGCGGCGCACAAACCTGCGCCACAGCCACACCCACAACCAGACCACCGGGAACGCCAGGATCACAAAGGGCAGGACGTAGCTGGCGCGTTCCAGGGCGTCAGCCGTGCCTTCCACCATATTCGTGCCCAGGTTGCTGAACATCCGGCTGAAGCGTGACGGTTGGTTCGCGCCGTCCGAAGAGCGGAAGTTGAGGGTGACACGGTTGGTATCCAGGCGGCGCTGCTGGCCGGCGGCAATCTGGGCCAGCGCCTGCAGGTCGTTTTCGATGCCGGCCTGTTCCTTGCTCAAGACGATCAGGTCGCTGACGGTGATGTCCTTGCGCTTGGCCAGTTCATCAAGGCGGTTTTGCTGGGCTTGCAGACGGTCCCGGCGGCGATTCACATCGTCGACAGCATCGGCCAGGTCTTCGGCGGTGGTGATGCGCTGGCCGAGCGTGCCGCCTTCAGCCGCCATGGCGACCATTGGCTCAACACCCGCTGGCGCGATACGCAGGATCATCTCGCCACCGTTACTGTCTTCGGTGATCCCCAGGATATTGCACGTGCCGAACCGCGCCGTTTCACAGGCCTCACGGGTGGCCTGCATCCGTGGCACGAGTAGGGCGCCGGGCAGGGCCAGGGTCAGCTCATGCTCATAGGCCAATTGGGCGCCGGCCTTGCCTTGTTCCCCATTGACCACCGTGGCGCGGGAGTGATCCTTGGGCGAGCAACCGACCAGGGCCATGCCGGCCAGCAAAATCAACAGAGGCGCGCGAAGCGAGTGAAGGTTGCCGTCCTGATGGCGCATTGCTGTTCCTTGAGGTGTGCGGGGAAATGGGCGGCGATTAAAGCCGGTCTGGCGGATTAACGCAAAGCATCGCGCAAGATTTGTGCGGCTGATGGTGATGGCTAGCGTTCGGAGCGTGGCGTACACGTCAAGCCTGACTCCAAGGAAGACTTGCCATGATTGCTCACGCCGTGCCTGAAGGATTTGTTCCACTGCCTCGCAGCAGCCCATTGCTTGACCTGCTTGGCCCGGCGTATTGCCGGGGTGAAGGCTTGCAACTGGAGGTCGGCCTGCGCGCCGACAATCGCCACGCCAATGGGCGCGGCACGGTGCATGGCGGGGTATTGGCGACGCTGGCGGATATCGGCATGGGCTATGCGATGGCGTTTTCCAGTGAGCCGCCGTTGCCGCTGATCACTGCGAGCATGACCGTGGATTACCTTGGCGCGGTGCAGGTGGGGGAGTGGATTGTGGTGCGGCTGGAGCATCACAAGCGTGGGCGGCAGATGGCGTTTGGGACGGTGAGTCTGCAGGTGGGGGACAAAGTGGTGGCGCGGGCGAATGCGGTGTTTGCGGTGCCGCGCTCGGACTGAAAATGCCGATATAAAAGAGATACTCCTATTGGGGCTGCTTCGCAGCCCAGCGCGGCAAGCCCGCTCACCACAGCAAGCCCGCGCACCACAGATCGTCAATATCAGCTGCGTTCGAGAGCGAGGGCTACGCCCTGGCCGCCACCGATGCACAGCGTTGCCAGGCCTTTTTTGGCGTCGCGTTTGATCATTTCATGCAGCAGGGTCACCAGCACACGGCAGCCTGAAGCGCCGATGGGGTGGCCGATGGCGATGGCGCCGCCGTTGACGTTGACTTTTTCAGCGTCCCATTCCAGCTCTTTGCCCACGGCTAATGCTTGAGCAGCAAAGGCTTCGTTGGCTTCGATGAGGTCCAGGTCACTCAGTTTCCAACCGGCTTTGTCCAGGCAACGGCGGGTGGCCGAGACCGGGCCGATGCCCATGATCGCCGGGTCGACGCCGGCGTTGGCGTAGCTGGCGATACGTGCCAGTACCGGCAAGCCTAGTGCCTTGGCCTTGTCGGCACTCATCAGCAGCACGGCGGCGGCGCCGTCATTGAGGCTGGAGGCGTTGCCGGCGGTGACGCTGCCGTCTTTCTTGAATGCGGGTTTGAGTTTGGCCAGGGATTCGGCGCTGGTGCCGGCACGCGGTTGTTCATCCACGGCGAAGGCGACTGGGTCGCCCTTGCGCTGGGGGATCAGGATCGGCGTGATTTCATCCGCGAAGCGCCCGGTTTCGATGGCCGCGCTGGCTTTTTGCTGGGAGGCGGCAGCGAAGGCGTCCTGGGCTTCACGGCTGATGCCGTACTTGTCCACCAGGTTCTCGGCGGTGATGCCCATGTGGTAGTCGTTGAATGCATCCCACAGCCCGTCGCTGATCATGCTGTCGATCATCTTGGCATGGCCCATGCGCAAACCGGTGCGTGCGGCCGGCAATACGTACGGGGCGAGGCTCATGTTCTCCATGCCGCCGGCGATGATAACGTCTGCGTCGCCGCATCGGATGGCCTGGGCGCCGAGGTGCAAGGCCTTGAGGCCCGAGCCGCAGACCTTGTTCAGGGTCATGGCTGGCACAGCGTGTGGCAGGCCGGCGAGGATCGAGGCCTGGCGCGCGGGGTTCTGGCCCGAGCCAGCGGTAAGCACCTGGCCGAGGATCACTTCATCTACCTGGGCCGGGTCCAGGCCGGTCTGCTCCAGCAGGCGGCGGATCACGGCGGCGCCCAGTTCCGGTGCCGGGATGTTGGCCAGTGAACCTTGAAAGCTGCCCACGGCGGTGCGGGTGGCAGCAACAATCACGACGTCTTGCATGGAATCTGTCCTCACTGGAAGTGCATTTCTGGAACGTGGTCCGGGACGATCAGTTTACCGGCGGTCTTGCTCACAATCTCTTCAACGCTGACGCCAGGTGCGCGTTCCTTGAGGACAAAAGCGCCATTTTCGATTTCCAGGTATGCCAGGTCCGTCAATACACGCTTGATGCAGTTGGCGCCGGTCAGCGGCAGGCTGCATTGGCTGAGCAACTTGGACTCACCATCCTTGGAAGCATGGGTCATGATCACGATGATGTTTTCCGCGCCGGCCACCAGGTCCATGGCGCCGCCCATGCCTTTGACCAACTTGCCAGGAATCATCCACGAGGCGATGTTGCCGAGTACGTCGACTTCAAACGCACCGAGCACGGTGAGGTCGACGTGGCCGCCACGAATCATCGCGAAGGACTCGGCGGAGGAGAAGATCGAGGCGCCGACGCGTGCGGTGACGGTCTGCTTGCCGGCGTTGATCATGTCGGCATCGATGGTTTCTTCCGTAGGAAACGGGCCCATGCCAAGCAGGCCGTTTTCCGATTGCAGCATCACTTCCATGCCTTCGGGGATGTAGTTGGCCACCAGGGTCGGAATGCCAATGCCGAGGTTTACGTAGAAACCGTCCTGCATTTCGCGGGCGACGCGTTGAGCCATTTGTTCGCGGGTCAGAGCCATGGTTGTGTTCCTCTTATTCTTAGGGCCGCAGGCGGATTATTTGCGCACGGTGCGCTGTTCGATGCGCTTCTCGAACGTGCCGCAGATGATCCGGTCGACGTAGATGCCAGGGGTGTGGATCTGCGCCGGGTCCAGCTCGCCCGGTTCGACGATTTCCTCGACTTCAACCACGGTGATCTTGCCGGCAGTGGCGGCCAGCGGGTTGAAGTTCTGGGCAGTGTGGCGATAGATGACGTTGCCGAAGTGGTCGGCTTTCCAGCCCTTGACGATGGCGAAGTCGCCGGTGATGGACTCTTCCATCAGGTACGGACGGCCGTTGAATTCGCGGGTCTCCTTGCCTTCGGCCACTGGCGTGCCGACGCCGGTGGCGGTGAAGAAGGCCGGGATGCCGGCGCCGCCTGCGCGCATTTTCTCCGCGAGGGTGCCTTGAGGGGTGAGGACCACTTCGATCTCGCCGCTGAGCAGTTGCTTCTCGAACAGCGCGTTTTCACCTACGTAGGAGGCGATCACTTTACTGATCTGCTTTTGCTCCAGCAGCACGCCCAGGCCGAAACCGTCGACGCCGCAGTTGTTGGAAACCACGGTGAGGTCGCGGGTGCCTTTGCGCTTGATCTCATTGATGAGGTTCTCGGGAATACCGCACAGGCCAAAACCGCCGGAGAGCACGGTCATGCCGTCTTCCAGGCCTGCCAGCGCTTCCTCGTAGGACGCCACGCGTTTATCGAAACCTGCCATATGCACCTCTAGTTATTGTGTGTGGGCCAGCCAATGAACCGAGTGTTGCGCCGACGGATTGATTTGTTAAGTTGTTTTTTAAGGTTGATTGATTTAGAAAACAGCATAGTCCATTCCCGTTCGGAGCAGCGTCATGACCGTTAAGCAGATGCGTGCGTTTCTCGCCGTGGCCCAAAGCCTGAGTTTTGCCGCTGCGTGCGAGCGCTTGCACCTCTCACAATCGGCGTTGAGCCTGACCATTAAAGGTTTGGAGGAAGGCTTGGGCGGCCGCTTGTTCAGCCGTAACACCCGCAATGTCGCGCTGACGCCGGAAGGTGAATCCCTGTTGCCCCTGGCGCGCCGGCTGATTGCCGACTGGGACAATGCCGAGGACGAATTGCGCCAACGGTTCACCCTGCAACGCGGACGGGTCACTGTGGCGGCGATGCCATCGTTTGCGGGCAATTTGCTGCCGCCGATCCTGAAGATATTCCGCGCACGTTACCCCCAGGTGAATGTGACGGTGCACGACTTGATCAACGAACAGGTACTGGAAATGGTCCGCGACCGCCAGGTGGAACTGGGCGTAGCGTTTGAGCCGTCGGAAGGCTCGTCACTGGCGTTCACGCCGTTGTACCTGGATCGTTTCATTGCCGTAGTGCCGGGTGATTCACCTCTGGCGCAATGTGCCGAGATCGATTGGGCGACCTTGCTGGAACAGCCGTTCATCACCTTGCAGCGGCCGTCCACGGTGCGGGTAATGCTGGAAGAACACTTGGGCGCCTTACAGATGAAACTGCCCGTGGCGTTGGAAAGCCATCAATTGGCAACGGTGGGCAAGATGGTTGCCAGTGGCCTGGGCGTCAGTGCCGTGCCTGCATTGTGTACACGGCAGATGGAAGAGGCAGGTGCCCATTGCATCACCTTGAACAGTCCAGTGATCGAGCGGCCGATTGGTGTGCTCACCAAGCCGGGGCATGAGCTGTCGGCGGCGGCACAAGTGTTGTTTGATATTTTTCGCGACGAAGCCGGCAAAGGACGATTTCCGGCAGTGTTGTAAGAGTGCAATTAAAAAGCCCGCTCGAACTAACGAGCGGGCTTGAATGTTTAATGCTGAGTGATCAGCAGTATCTATCAATCACCTTGACTTGCGACTGGCCTTTAAGGTTCTGCCATTCGGTATTCAATGTATGAAAGACCTGCTCGATAAAGTTGCGATCAGCCGCGGCCTTCTTGCCGACATAACCCTGGCCACGGCGATACACCTTCAGGCGCGCTGCCAGCTCACGGTTATTGCGGTCAAACTCGGCTTCTTCGGTATTGGGCTCCAGGCAGTCAAGTTGCACTTCGCCCGATTTGCCAATCCACAGGATATGGTCGTCGAGTGTGTCTTTCTGCGCTGCGAACATCTCAGCCAATTCGTCGATAGTTGGTTGGTTGTTCAGATTCATGTGTAAGCCCCTTGACCAGTTGGCGATCTATCAGTTGATTCCGTTAAAACTGCTTAGTTGTCTCCGGCGTTGAAAGCCGGGCGTCAGTGACGGTCTGCCGAATACGGGCAGGGTCTTGAACCTGATGCATGTAGTCTTGCTGATGAACTGCTACGCAATGCTTTCATAACGAAGACAAGCAGCGTTTGAGCTCCTTGTACCTATCCCTTTCGAGACGGGTCAGCTTCATCAAGCTGCCTTGTGGGCAGTGCACATCCGGAAAAAACAGCTCGGCGGTCAGACGAGCTCTTTCAAAACGCTTGTTACCAACGCTCCCGATCCGGGAGACGTCTCGATAATGCAAGGACAAAAAGGTTACGTCAACGATTATGTAGTGATTATTTTTAGTCACTACATAAATTGCCGTGGGGACGGGGAAATGCGGGAAAACGTGACTTGGGCGTCATTTTCTGGAGCTGACGGTCAAGCCGTAAAGGCGCTTTTGTGGCGAGCGGGCTTGCGGCAGGTCAGGTCAATCGATCGACAAGCAGGGGTAACAACCGCTCGCACGACGCTTGGATCTTTACCTGCAACAACTCATCCCCACGGGTCTTGCCGAGGTTGATGGCGATCACCGGTTTGCCTTGTTCAACCGTGGCTTTGCACAGGCGGAACGCCGAATACGCCATCAGCGATGAACCCACCACCAGCAACCCCTCGGCGTGCTCCACGGCAGCCATTGCCTTGGCTGCGGTGTCCTGAGCGACGTTCTCGCCAAAAAACACCACGTCCGGCTTGAGCCGCTGGCCGCCGCAATGGGGGCAACTCGGAACCAGGAAGCGCTCTTCAAACGCAGGATCAAGCAGGGTATCGCCATCGGGTGCCTGCACCGCGTCGACGCCAGCCAGGTAGGGATTCTGGCCTTCCATCAGTTGCTGGATCACATCGCGCTCGCTGCGTTGCTGGCAATCCAGGCACAGCACCCGATGCAGGCTGCCATGCAGTTCGATCACATCGTGACTGCCTGCTTGATCATGCAGGGTGTCGACGTTTTGGGTGATCAGTCCGCTGATTTGCTGGCGTTGTTGCAGGGTCGCCAGTGCCAGGTGCGCCTTGTTCGGCTCGGCAATACGCACCCTCGGCCACCCCAGCATCGCACGCGCCCAGTAACGGCGGCGGGCTTGTGGGGTGGCGAGGAATTCCTGGTACATCATCGGCGCCTTGCCCCGGCGCACGCCTTCGCTGTCACGGTAATCGGGGATGCCCGACGATGTGCTGATCCCCGCACCGGTCAGCACCAGAAAGCGCCGTTCGGCCATGGCGCGGTGCAGGGTGTCGAGGTGGTCTTCCTGGTGTTGCAGGCTGTCGAGCATGGGGGCTCCCTATTCGCCGCGGATGTATTGCTCCAGTTGTTTGATCAGATTGGCTTGTTCGGCAATGGCTTCCTTGACCAGGTCGCCGATGGACAGCAGGCCCAGCAACTTGCCGTCTTCCACGACGGGAAGGTGACGCAGGTGACTGTCGGTCATGATGTTCATGCATTCCTCGACACTCTTATGAGTGTTGACGCTTATCACGGGTGAGCTCATGACGTCATCGACTCTGGTGGTCACCGAAGACAGGCCTTTGAGGATGAGTTTGCGCGCGTAATCACGTTCGCTGATGATCCCCACCACCACGCCTTCCTTGACGACCGGCAAGGCCCCGACGTTTTTCTCCGACATCCGCACCAGCGCTTCAAACACGGTGTGGTCCCATTGGATGGTGTGGACGTCCTGGTTCTTCTGGTCCTTGGCTTTGAGCACTTGTGCAACGGTTTTCATGGCGGCCACTCCGGTGTTGTTGTTAGGAAATCAGCAGGTCCCTACAGAATCCTAGACGTCCAACGCGGGAGCAAGGTCCAAAGCGGCGCTAAACCCGTCGAAAAACGTCATTCGCCGGATTTTTTCTGCATTTAGCCTGCATTTGTTGGCTTTTTAGCTCGCTTGGGGCTGGCGGCGATCTTACGTGGGGCGGCCTTGCGCTTCTTTTTCCACGGCGTGGCGCCTCGACCCGCGGGGCTCGCCGGCCCGGTAATGGTCATGCGCATCCCATTGCAGCGCGCCACCTGCTTGCTCATCCACGCCGCCTGCTTGGCGACGAATTCTTCCAGGCTCATTTCACCGCTTTGCACCATGTCCAGTGCCTGCTCCCAGATGGCAGTGGTGCCAGGGTCGGCAATGGCCCGAGGCACAGCGTCGATCAGGCTGAACGCCGCCGGGGTGGCCGACAGCGCCTTGCCGTTTTTCACCAGGTAACCTCGGTCGAGCAGGCCCTGGATAATCCCGGCGCGGGTGGCTTCGGTGCCGATACCGGTGGTGTCCTTGAGTTTTTGCTTGAGCAGGGGGTCTTCCACCAGCTTGGCGACGTTTTTCATCGCCTTGATCAGGTCGCCTTCGGTAAAGGGTTTGGGCGGCTGGGTCCACAAGTCCTTGAGGTTGACCTTGGCCACGGCATAGTCCTGGCCCTGTACCAACGTCGGCAAGGCTTGTGGTGCGGGGGCTTCACGGCCCTTGGTCGGCGCCAGGGCTTCGGGCAAGGCGCGTTTCCAGCCTGCTTCGATCACCACCTTGCCCACCGCGCGCAAGGCAAAGCCCGCGCAGTCGAAATCCGCCTGCGTGCGATCGTATTCATGGTTGGGCAGAAACTGCGCCAGGTAGCGCGCACGAATCAGCGTGTACACCGCTCTGTGTTTGCCTGTGAGCTGCCCGACGTCCTTGCCGGCGCCCGTTGGAATGATGCCGTGGTGGGCGCTGACCTTGGCGTCGTTCCAGGCCCGCGAGCGGCGTTGGGGATCGATATGGGGCATCAGCTCGTTGACCGCTGCGTCGGCCCGGCCCAGAGCGGCAAGAATCTTCGGCGCATCGCTGTGCTGGCTCACGGGCAGGTAGCCGCAGTCACTGCGTGGGTAGGTGATGACCTTGTGGGTTTCGTAGAGGGATTGGGCGATGTCCAGGGTTTCCTGGGCGCCGAGGCCGAGCTTCTTGGAGCAGATTTCCTGCAATGTGCCGAGGTCGAAGGGCAGGGGCGCCACTTCGCGCATGCGTTCGGTACGCAGTTTTACCAGGCGTGCGCTGGCGGCGTTGCTCATCGCATCGGCGGCTTCACGGGCAAGTTGAGGATTGAGGCAGCGGCCTTGATCGTCGCAGGCGTCTTCGGCGGCACGCCACTGGGCGGTGAAGGTCATGCGCTCGTGACGCAGGTCCACATCAATGGCCCAATAAGCCACCGGCACGAAATCGGCGATGCTGCGGTCGCGGTCCACAGCCAGGCGCAGGGTCGGGGTTTGCACCCGGCCTACCGGCAACACACCTTGATAACCGGATTGACGCCCCAGCAAGGTAAACAGACGACTCATGTTCATGCCGATCAGCCAGTCGGCACGGGAGCGGCCCAGGGCCGAGTGATACAGGCTGAAGGTTTCGGCACCCGGCTTGAGCGCTGCCAGGGCTTTGCGAATGGAAGCGTCATCCAGCGCCGATAACCACAAACGCTGGATCGGCCCGCGATAACGACAGTGCTCCACCAACTCGCGGGCGATCATCTCGCCCTCGCGGTCGGCGTCGGTGGCGATCACTAGCTCCTGGGCTTCCCCGAGCAGGCGCTTGACTGCCTTGAACTGGCTGGCGGTCTTGGGCTTGACCCGCATCTTCCATTTTTCCGGGACGATTGGCAGGTCGGCCAGCACCCAGCGCTTGTACTTTTCGTCGTAGGCGTCGGGCGGAGCGGTTTCCAGCAGATGGCCGATGCACCAGGTGACTGTGACCCCATTGCCCAGCCAGCACCCGTCGCCCCGGCGACTGGCGCCAAGCACGGCCGCGATATCCTTGGCCTGGGAGGGTTTTTCACAGAGGTACAGCCGCATGGTCAGCCCATTCGTTTCACAGTTGAATGGAGAGCAGGATGGGCATAAGAAGGGAATTGAGCAACTGTTATCTGTATGGATATACAGCTATTTATGTAGGCGCTGGGGAATGAATGTGGAAGGGGGCTTGCTCCCGATAGTGGCATACCAGTCACTGCAACGCTGACTGTACCATCGCTATCGGGGGCAAGCCCCTCCCACAGGGGATCTTCGGGATCAGTTTTTATCGATATCCACATGCCGCGTTTCTTTGAGGCAGATCATCCCCACGATCAGGCTTACCCCGGTCACGACCACCGGGTACCACAGCCCGTAGAAGATATCCCCGGTGTACACCACCAGCGCAAACGACACGGTCGGCAGGAACCCGCCAAACCAGCCATTACCGATGTGGTAGGGCAAGGACATCGAGGTATAGCGGATGCGCGTCGGGAACAATTCCACCATCAGCGCCGCCAGCGGGCCGTAGCACATGGCCGCGATCAGGATCAGTGCGACGATCAGCACCACCACCATAACCTTGTTGACCTGAGCCACATCCGCCGAAGTCGGATAACCGGCCAGGGTCACGGCGCCGCGCAGGGCCTTTTCGTCAAAACCGTCGATGCGCACCTCGCCCACGCTCACCTGCACCGGGCTGCCGGCGGGTGCGGCGGCGCTGCTGTAGGGCAGGCCTTGCTTGACCAGGAAGGTCTTGACCTTGTCGCACGGGCTGTCAAATTTCGCCTTGCCCACCGGGTCGAACTGGAAGGTGCAGGTGGCCGGGTCGGCGAGTACGGTGATGGGGGCTTGAGTGCTGGCCTGGTCCATCGCCGGGTTGGTGTAGTGCGCCAGGCTCTTGAAGATCGGGAAGTACAGCACGGTGGCCAGCAGCAGGCCGAGCATCAGCACCGGCTTGCGGCCGACCTTGTCCGACAGCCAGCCAAAGAAGATAAAGAACGGCGCGCCGATCACCACGCTGATAATCAGCAGCATGTTGGCCAGCGCCGGGTCCATCTTCAGGAACTGCGTGAGGAAAAACAGCACGTAGAACTGCGACGCGTAGAAGGTCACCGCTTGCCCGCCGTTGATGCTGAACAGCGCAATCAGCACCACCTTGAGGTTTTCCCATTTGCCGAACGACTCACGGATCGGCGCCTTGCTGGCCTTGCCTTCCTCTTTCATTTTGAGGAACGCTGGCGACTCGTGCAGGCTCATGCGGATCCAGGTGGAAATGCCCAGCAGCACGATGGAAAACAGGAACGGAATCCGCCAGCCCCACACTTCGAACTGGTCACCGGTGAAGTAACGGCAGGCCAGCACTACCAGCAGCGACAACAGCAGGCCGATGGTCGCGGTGGATTGAATCCAGCTGGTATTGAGGCCACGTTTGCCGGCCGGTGCATGCTCGGCCACATAGGTTGCCGCGCCGCCGTATTCACCGCCCAGCGCCAGGCCTTGCAGCATGCGCAGCACGATCAGGATGATCGGCGCCGCGATGCCGATGCTGGCGTAAGTCGGCAGCAGCCCGACGCAGAAGGTGGCGACGCCCATCAGGATGATGGTGACGAGGAAGGTGTACTTGCGCCCGATCATGTCGCCCAGGCGGCCGAATACCAGCGCGCCAAACGGGCGCACCACAAAGCCGGCCGCGAAGGCCATCAAGGCAAAGATAAACGCCGTGGTGTCGTTGACCCCGGCAAAGAACTGCTTGCTGATCACGGCCGCCAGGGCGCCGTAGAGGAAAAAGTCATACCACTCGAACACCGTCCCCAGGGACGAGGCGAAGATGACCTTTTTTGAGTCGTTGGTGGTGCTGGCGGTGTTGACCGTCGAGCCCAAGGGTTGAGCATGTTCTGACATCGGGTAGCCCTCACAGTGATTATTTATTGTTGTTCCACTGTCGGCGCCAGGTGCGGCGCCGCTATTCAGATTGCATGAACCAGTTCTTTCTCCGGGGCGAGGCTCCTTGTAGGCGGCGAAAGGATCAGCTGCGCGGCTTTCTCCGCGATCATCAGCGTGGGTGAACAAGTGTTGCCGGAGGTGATGCGCGGCATGACCGAGGCATCAGCGATGCGCAGGCCGGGCACGCCATGCACCCGCAGTTGCGCATCGACCACTGCGTCTTTGTCGCTGCCCATGCGGCAGGTGCCCACCGGGTGGAAAATCGTCGTGCCGATACGGGCGGCGGCTTCGTGCAGTTCCTCTTCGGTTTGCAGCGAATCACCGGGCAGGTATTCCACCGGTTTGAACTGGCTCAGGGCGGGGGCGGCGACGATGCGTCGAGTCAGGCGAATCGCGTCGGCGGCCACGCGCAAGTCTTGCGGATGGCTGAGGTAGTTGGGCCGGATCAGCGGCGCATCCGCCGGGTTGGCCGAGCGGATATCGATACGGCCACGGCTTTGCGGGCGCAGGTCGCACACCGAGGCGGTGAACGCCGGGAACGCGTGCAACGGTTCGCCGAAGCGCTCCAGGGACAGCGGCTGCACGTGGTATTCAAGGTTGGCCGAAGTCTGTTCCGGGCCGGAGCGGGCAAAGGCGCCGAGCTGACTGGGTGCCATCGACAGCGGGCCGCTGCGGTCGTACAGGTAGCGCAGGCCCATGCCCATCTTGCCCCACACGGTGCCGGCGATCTGGTTCAGGGTGCGGGCGTTTTCCAGCTTGTAGATCAGCCGCAATTGCAGGTGATCCTGCAGGTTGCCGCCCACGCCAGGCAGTTCATGCAACACGTCGATGCCCAAGGGCTTGAGCACGCTGGACGGGCCGATGCCGGAGCGTTGCAGAATGCCCGGCGAGCCCACGGAGCCGGCGCACAGCACGATCTCCTTGCGCGCCTTCCAGCTCATCTGCTGGCCGTTTTGACGCCCGACCACTGCCGAGGCGCGGCCGTTTTCCAGGACCACGCGGTCGACTTCGACTTCAGTCAGCACGGTGAGATTGGGACGTTGGCGAATAGGCTTGAGAAACGCCTTGGCGGCGTTCCAGCGCACGCCGGCCTTCTGGTTGACCTGGAAGTAGCCGCAGCCTTCGTTATCGCCCTCGTTAAAGTCATTGATATTGGCGATGCCACTTTGCGCCGCCGCCTCGCGAAACGCATCCAGGATCGGCCACGACAGGCGCTGCTGCTCGACGCGCCATTCACCGCCGTCGCTGTGGAACTCGGAACCACCGGCGAAGTGGTTTTCGCTTTGTTTGAACAGTGGCAGCACGTCTTTCCAGGCCCAGCCGAGGTTGCCCTCAGCGGCCCAGCCGTCGTAGTCCTGTGCCTGGCCGCGCATGTAGATCATGCCGTTGATGGACGAGCAGCCGCCCAGCACCTTGCCGCGCGGGTAACTCAGGGCACGGCCTTGCAGGCCTTCCTGGGCTTCGGTCTTGAAGCACCAGTCGGTGCGCGGGTTGCCGATGCAGAAGAGGTAGCCGACCGGGATATGGATCCAGGGGTAATTGTCGCGGCCACCGGCTTCGAGCAGCAGCACGCGGTGGGCGGGGTTGGCGGACAGTCGATTGGCCAGCAGGCAGCCTGCGGGGCCGGCGCCTACTACCACGTAATCGTATTCAGCAGCTGCAATGGGCATCTGAGGTCTCGCTTGTTTTTCTTATTGGCTCCATCCTAGTTGTTAGTTTTCGTCTTAAAAATGTTAGTTTTTACCCAGCTGCTGTGCGTTTTTAAACAGCGCTGCCCTGGCTGATGGAATGGAGGCGACATGTTCGACTGGAATGACCTGCGGTTCTTTCTTGAGCTCCAGCGCAGCGGCCGCCTGCTCACCGCTGCGCAACGCCTGAAAACCACCCACGCCACCGTGGCCCGGCATATCGAGGCCATCGAGAAGAGCCTCGGCACCGCGTTGTTCGTGCAGCATGCCCAAGGCTATGAGCTGACGCCTTCCGGCGAAGCGCTGCTCAAACACGCCGAAGCCATGGAAAACGTCGCACTGCTGGCCGAAGACGAACTCACCCATTGCGCCGCGCCCCTGGGCAAGATTCGCCTTGGCGTGGCTGAAGGGCTGGGGGTGATGTTCCTCGCCAGTCGCATGGGCGGGTTGTTCGACCGTTATCCGGGATTGGAGGTGGAGCTGGTGGCGGTGCCGCGCTTTGTCAGCATCCTCAACCGCGAAGCGGAAATCAGCATCCATCTCGAACGCCCCAGCGTCGATCAACTGGTCACCCGCAAACTCACCGATTACCGCCTGGCGCTCTACGCCAGCCGCGCCTACCTGGACCGCAGCCCACCCATCGAAAAACGCGAAGACCTCGCCGCCCATGCCTGGATCGATTACGTCGACGACCTGCTGTTCAGCCAGGAGCTGAAACTCCTCAGCAGCTTCTGCCGCAATCCCAAAGTGGTGTTTCACAGCACCAGCGTCATCGCCCAGCACCAGGCGGCGCGCTCCGGGTTGGGCATTGCGGTGTTGCCGTGCTTCATGGCCTCGGGCGACCCGGATCTGGTGGCTGTGTTGCCGGGGGAGGGGATCCAGCGTAGCTACTGGATCAGTTCGCGTCGGGAGCTGCACAAGTCAGTACGATTGCGGGTGTTGTGGGATTACGTGGTGGAACTGTGCGCGCGGGAGCAAGGGTTGCTGCTGGGCGAACCTTGACTGAAGAAACCGGATAAGAAGGGGGGAGGGGGCTTGCCCCCGTGACAACCTGATAGCCGACGCGTATCTAATTGATGACCCGCGATTTAAATGTGGGAGGGGGCTTGAACTGGCCTAATGATTTTGGACACTTCATTCGGGCGCTATGATAGCGCCCAAATTTGAGGTGTTTGGATATGCGTAAATCTTATTCGAGTGAGTTCAAGCTCAAGGCC
>NZ_JAMQAU010000022.1:0-97465 GCF_023701505.1 Pseudomonas sp. SR18
TTGCGCAGCAGGTTGGCCATTTCCGACGCCTCCGGCACCCGTGGCGAGTGAATATCGTAGACGCCCGGACCGATGTCATTCGGGTACGCGAAGGCTTCAAACGCGTCCAGCAGCTCCATGTCCGAGCCTTCAAGTCCATCCCAAGGATGGTGTTTTGATACCCGGCTATAACGTACCGGCACTCCCTATCAAACCCGTGCGCGACCCCGCGTTGACGCTGATTGCCTTGAGTGGCATCGAACCTGAGGGACCGGTAATGGTAGAGGTGCCTCTGGTGCAGAACAACAGCACCTTTACCCCCGACAGCGCGCTGGCTGGTCGACGCGTTGGTTTTGCCGACCGGTATGGGCGCGGCGGTGAACATGAACCCATCAAGCACCGGGCACCGTTCACGCGAGCGTTGGCACTGTTACGACAGGCCGGGGTGCTCCTGCTGCCGGTGCCAGCACAGCGGGTCGATGACTCGCTGCAATTCGACCTGCACACGCGCAATGAAATCGATGACCTTATGAATGAGTACCGGCTGGATGCGCTGGTGTCTGACAGTCAGAGTGCCGCGTTCCATGGGGCCTGCTGGAGCGGATACCCGAGGCTGGGTGAGCCATTGGGGGAGGGGACTACGTTGTGGTTCTACGGGGCGCGATGGTCGAAGGATTCACTGGCTACCTTGGTGCAGGGCTATCGCAGTGTGCGTGGCCTGGCGGATGCACAGTAGGGGCTACCTGCGGTGATGAACAATCCTACGTGATGAGTTACCTGCGTCATGCAGGCTGGGCTGAGGGAAGTTTTTAGACTGGCGCAAGGGTCAACGGTGATCCTGCGTTATTTCAGATTCTTCCCTAGAGGTCGTTCATGTTTGGTATTGGTTATGGTGTGAGCAGGTTCGTAAACCACGCAGCCTCCTGGATGGTGCTTCAGTCGACAGATATGGCGCCAAAACCGGTGCCGCCAGGAACGGAATACGCCAGTGTTCGCGAGCTCAGTGAACAAATGGCCCGGCCAGGTGGGCTGACCTCGCAAGACCTGGTCAGTTTTCTGCAAACGCGTATTCGAGAACGCGACCCTGCATTAAACGCGATCATCGAACTCAACCCCCAAGCGCTGGAGATTGCTCGCGAACTGGACCTTGAACGCGCCAACGGCAAGGTGCGGGGACCACTGCACGGCATTCCGGTGCTCCTCAAGGACAATATCGAGACAGGCGACACCCAGCAAACCAGTGCAGGCGCCTATGGATTGGTGGGCGCCGCTGCGACTAAGGATGCGTTCATCGTGGAGCGCCTGCGTGAGCAAGGCGCAGTTATCCTGGGTAAAACCAACCTGACTGAACTGGCCGGCTTTCGCGGCTGCCCCGATGGTTTCAGCCAGCGGGGCGGGCAAACGTTCAATCCTCATCAGGCGGATGCAGAGGTCGGTGGGTCAAGCTCAGGCTCGGCTGTCGCGGTCGCCGCGGGCTTCGCACCCTTGGCCGTTGGGACTGAAACCAATGGTTCGATCATCGTACCGGCGGCGTTTAACGGCGTGGTCGGTTTGAAACCCAGCGTGGGTTTGTTGAGCCGCAGCGGCATCATTCCGGCCAGCCATCGACAGGACACGCCGGGGCCCATGACGCGCTCGGTATTTGATGCTGCGTTGATGCTCAACGTCATGTCAGGCAACGACCCTCAGGATGCGCAGAACGCGAATGCCCCAACAGCAATTGACTACACGGCGCTTCTAAAGCCTGGCGCCTTGAAGGATAAGCGCATCGGTTTTCCCGCGACCTTTTCCGCGAATGGTGAAAGCTCGGCGGTGGACGATAGCCCACAGTTCAAGAAAACCCTCGAAGTACTTCGCGCACAAGGTGCCGTACTGGTACCGGTGAATTTGCGGATAGCGGACTCCACAGGTTATGACGAGTTGCTGCTTGCCGATGTAAAGGATGAACTGAATGAATACCTGGAAAAGCGCAATGGGTTGCCGGTCAAGTCAGTGTCCGAGTTGATCCAGTTCAATGAGCAGCGTGATGGCACCGAGACTGACCACCAGCCTGTACTCAGGGATATCGATGCGTCCACCTTGACGGCCGAGGAACGCAAGCCTCTATGGGATGCCCTTATCCAGGGTTTTCGAAGCACCGTGGATGAGTTGATTGACGGGCAAAAGCTCGACGCCATGGTGTCGGACTTCGAAACGAACAGCTACTTTGCGGTTGCCGTCGCCGGCTATCCAGGGATTTCGGTCCCTTCCGGCAAGGATGAGCGGGGCGCGCCAACCAGTGCGTACTTCTTTGGGGCCCGCTGGGCCGAACCCACGCTGCTGGCCGTGGCCCATGGTTACGAAGAGGCCGCGAAAGAACATCCCAAGGTCGGACGCTAAGTCTCGGTATTGGCTTGCCCGACCCTATGCACCATTGGGTTGGGCAGTGGCCGAGTCGATTGATACGCTGGTTGAGCTCATCAACCGAGACATGATGCCCCGTGCCATGGGTTCAGCTGGAGCGGTGTCAAAGCGGCGCGCACTCATTCCCCACCCCGGCGCAAAACCCGGGAAAAACACCAGCCCTTCCGCTTCCAGCCGAAACGCCAGGATCAAACGGGTTTCATCATCCACCTCGCCCTGGCTTTCAAGCTGTTGAACCAACTCCACAGCCACGCCCGCGTGACGGGCCAGGTCTTGCCTGCTCCAGCCCAGCATCGCGCGGGCCTGTGCACTGTGCTTGGCGGTGAATTGGTGCAGGACGATCTGCTGTTCTACGAAAGAGCTCATTGCCAGGGAGGACATGGGGTTTCTCCAGGGTTCGACGGGGGAGGACAAACTATACTGTGTTTTTGTACAGTTGTTTTGACCGCTCATCAACTGGATTTTTTTCTGTCCTCTGTGCGGGCTTTTACCCAGCGCTGGACTGAGGGGGTTTTGAACATCGCATTGAAGCGGCGCGCACACTGAATGTGCTGATGCCTTCAGAGTCCCGGCGCCTCTCGAATAATCAGATGATCCAGGTTCTCGATATTCGCGCTGAACACCCCGAACGATTGCTCGGGGTTCTTCTTGCTGGGCACGTGTTTCAGCTCCGGCGTCACCCCGTAGAAGAAGCAATACAGCGTCCGCTCACTGTCCACCGCCGCCTTGATCTGCTCCAGGAACGCCGTGCGCTTGCGGTAGTTTTCGATAAGTTTTTTGCTCAGGTAGACATTGACCGAGTAGGGCTTCTTGTCGAGCCATACCTTCTTCTCGAAGTCGATGCGAAAGCTGCTGGTGTAATCCTTGATCGCCTTGATCTTGCCCCAGTAGATCAGACCCTTGTTGTCTTGCAGGTATTCGATCTTCTTGAAAAACGTCCAGTAGGTCGCGGTGTGCTCGCCGATTTTCAGCGGCATGCGCTTGAGCGTGTCTTTGTCGTCGATATTGGACACAAAGCATTCCACCGGGTGGGCGAATACGCTGGTTTTATCCGGGGTGGTGTCGCTGCTGCTGGCAGATGGGCCGGCGAGGTTTGAAGGAGTTTTCGCCGGCTCCTGTGGGATCTGCGCCTCGGCACCGGCCACCGGCGTGCTGCGCGGGTACGTACGTCGAGTCAGTAAAAATTCCGACGGGAAATGGTCCTCGCGCTCGTCATAGGTTTCATCGGTAGCGCCCTTGTGCGTGCTGGCGTAGCGGCACCCTTCGACATGCCGGGTGCTGGTCTTGTTCTTGAAATGCGGCGTGCGCACGTAGTTGACGTTTTTTGCATTGAACGTGCTCAACGCATTGCCCGTATCGAATGCCCCTCGGCACGCATCGTTGGGGCAGAGGAAACTGTCCTTGTCGGAGTCGTAGGCAACGGTTTCGTCGAAATTCAGGTCTCGTACGTCGTAGATCGACAGCTTGTCATCGAGACTCAGGCTGTAGGCCGTGTCGAATTTCATGGGGCTCGGGTCCGTGAGAAGTTTCGCTATTAATAGCGGGATCCCACGTAAATATCAGCAAGAACCTGCAACCCGCCGCCCACTCAAGAAACATAAGGTGCCACCCACCGCCGTCAGTGCGCCCAACGCATAGAACATGCTCGTGGGCGCCGCATTGATCAGCAAGTAACCACAAATCACCGGACTCATCGCCCCGCCAAACGCCGCCAGGTTCTGGGCGCCGTAGTAAATGCCGCGCAGGGCATCTGGGGCGATGGTGTCGATGAACAGGTACTCCGAGGGATAGATGATCATCTCACCCAAGGTGAACACGAACATCGCCAGGCACCAGGTGAGCAGGCTGTTTGCCTGGCTGAAGCCGATCAGCCTCGCAATGAACAGCACGGTTCCCAGCAGGATCCAGTAGCGCAACCGTTCACGCTTGAGAACCGGCCGATCAGGAACAGCGCCGACGCGGCTTCGGTGATCACCAGCGTCAGGGTGGTGAGGTAGAGGTTGCTGGCAAAGGTTAGCAACAGAAAACCAATGGCGCTGAATAGCATGGCCAGCAAGGGGCTGGTCATTGCGACGACAGCCAGTTCGCCTTGGCCTCGCAGGTCGAAGCCGTCGCCATCCTGGTCCTGACTGGCCGCTTCCTCGGCTTCCTGCCGGAACGCTACACCGCGCCCTTGGTAAGGGAAGGGCGCCTGCGCGCACTGTGCCCGGAGCAGGTCCACCTGAGCACCGCGTTCAACCTGATCCTGCGCCACAACGCGCCACGAAGCCCGATGGTAAGAGCCTTCGCCACAGCCTTGGGCGTGGACCTCAAAGCTACGACATAGCTCTCCCGAGCTACACAGATCAAATGTAGGACGTGTCGAGCTTTAGCGAGGCTTCGATGGGATCGACGTTCGACCAGTAACGAAATGTATATCCCATTGATATATCCATTTCGTGGTGTAGCGTTGCGTAATCACACGACCACTGGAGGTAGGCCATTATGGACCAAGGTTCTGTATTTCAAAGCAACCGCAGCCAAGCTGTACGTTTGCCAAAGGCTGCTGCGCTGCCGGATGACGTAAAACGTGTAGATATCGTCTCAATCGGTAGGGCCCGAATCATCACCCCAGCCGGTGAATCATGGGACAGCTGGTTCGATGGCGAGGGTGCCACGCTGGACTTCATGAACGACCGAGATCAGCCTGCTGACCAAGAGCGGGAATCTTTTTAATGCTCAAGTTCATGCTCGATACCAACATCTGTATCTTCACAATCAAAAACAGACCCCAGCAGGTGCGCGAAACATTCAAAAAGCACTATGGCCAACTAGCTATCAGTACCGTAACCCTGATAGAGCTGATTTACGGCGCGGAAAAATCACCTAACCCAGAACGAAACTTGGCTGATATCGAAGGCTTTGCAGCACGTCTGGAAGTTTTGAAATACGACCAGGATGCCGCTATGCACACAGGCCAACTTCGTGCTGAGCTAGCGAGAGCTGGTACTCCGATAGGTTCGTACGACCAGATGATCGCTGGGCATGCCCGTTCGCAGGGCCTGATTATGGTCACTAACAACCGGTGCGAGTTCGACCGCGTGCCAGGTTTGCGGGTAGAAGATTGGGTGTAAGCGGCGTGTTAAAACGCCGTCCCGAATACGGCTTACGCACCACGCCGATCCAAATGTGGGAACTGTCGAGCCCAGCGGGGCTGCGAAGGGATCGACTCGGTGTTCCAGCCGATCCCAATTAACCCCATCACCGCTGCAACCGAGCCCGCTTTTTCTTCTTCGCATGAAAATGCCGAAAATGCGCATCCTGCGCCGCCGCCAGCAACTCCCGATCCCCACGCGTATCGCCCCAGGCCCGCAGCCGATACTCGCCCAGGTCGCCATACACCGCTTCAAGCCGCAACACCTTGTTCTCACACCGGCAATTATTCCCGGTGAGCTTGCCGGTCAACACACCGTCGACCACCTCAAGCTCAGTGCCAATCAACCTGATACCCAGCCGATCCGCAAACGGCTGCAACACCAATGCCGGCGACGCCGAACACAGCGTCACCACTGCCCCCGAGTCCAGCTCCTGCTCCACCGACAACACCCCCGCCGGGCGCATCAACCGCGCCCAATTGCGCTGGCAATACTCCTCGGCCTTCTGCTGCACCCACGTCTTCTCCACCCCAGTCATAAAGGTGCGGATCAACTGAGCCTTCAACTCATCCCGGCTGATCTGCCGCCCCAAAAAGCGCAGCCCCGGCACCGCCAGCTTGACCATCCGGCCATAAAACTCGCCGGGGCCAAAGGCAAACTTGAGGAAGGGCACGAAACTGTCGTGGTGGGTCAGGGTGCCGTCGAAGTCAAAGACGGAGAGTACTTTGGCGTCGATGGGGCCGGCTTCGAGCATGTCTGGGTTCACGGGTTGGCCTCGGTCCTATCTAGTATTTTTTAGTGCGCATCAGCTGTGACAGCAGGAGTCTACTCCCGTGCCAATCTTCCGATTTTGGCGTAAAGCCCTTCGGTGAAAGCCTCCCGGTCACTCGACCGGTGACAACGCTGATGGCAATTGGGGCACAAGGCTACAGCATTGGTGATGCGATCCGAACCCTTCTGGGCGAGGTGCTTGACGTGATGTACTTCAAGAAATGGCTGGCCGTCGACCTCGAACGGCGCGTTAGAGCTGCAGCCTTCGCAGATGCCGTTGGCTTCTTTCAGTACCCAGGCACGTACCCTCGGGTCACGAACAAAGGAGGTGCTGACGCTCGATACCTTCTGCGGCTGGGCAATGCCGTCCGGTAGCTTATGGAAAGGTTGCTGCTGCAGTTTGGACGCGCGTCGGATAAGCGTTTGCTCGTCTGCCGTTTGGGCCGCGTCTTCGGATTCGAATACACCCTGTGTGGCGAGTGCTTAGCGGATGCGTTGCTCTACGCCTGTGCCCACGTTCTTTGCAGGCTTATAGCCTTCAATGCGGTCCAGGCCCATACGGTCTAGCACGGTGGAGATATTTTGCATGCGGAATTCGATGGAGCCCTTTGCACGGCCGGCCACCGGTCCTTCGCGCAGAAGGCGGTTTTCGAGGGCTTTGTTGAACGGTTGGCCGCTCTTTTCCCAGGCCAACATCTTTAGGTATACCTCGACCGCAGCTGCCAGCTCTGCGTCGTTCCAGTCCGTTTTGTCTTTCGTAATATCCATACAGCCGCCGAGGGTAGAAAACCCTCGGACGATACTGAGTAGCCATTATTGCGTCTACGAAATTTCCTACAGCTTGCTGGGATTTGGCGGTCATCTGCGCTAGTAGATTCGCTGCTTCATTCGGAAAGTTTGAGTGAACTTGCGCCACCACGGGGTCCTTGCCGACTCTTTCCGGTAGGTTCGATTGACCAACAGATATGGCATGTCTCGAAGGCGAATCCAGCCTTCATCCTGCCAATGCAGCAGGTTCAATGACATTTCCGGCCAATCCAACATGCTTAACAGCGGCCGCTCCACTGTTCGCGGCTGACGTTCGTCTCGCAATGTCGGAACGACTTCATGAGTGAGCCAGCTACGCAGTAGGCGATTTCCCGGTGTGTAGTGATATACCAGCAACGCGTATGCACCTGACTCGCTGATCATCAGCATTTCTTCCGGCTGGCCGTGGAACAGCAGTTTTACGGTCCTCCGCTGGTCTTCATCGAGCTTGCGCGTTGTTCGCTCATCCAGATACCAACCCATCAAACGCCCAAGTTCGCGAGCGCAAAACCATGGCTGATTTTCTAGAAGAAGCGCATGTAGCGGATGAGTGTGACGGGTGAAGACGGTAGCGATGAACGGATCAGGTATAGCCACCCTTCCCGTGGTCGGTGAGTCGAGCAGATACGGGCTACGCATTTCTTATGACCTCTACGTGATTTTTGGGAGTGATAGAGCCCCCAACGTAGAGTGCGGATTAAAGAAATCCCAACGGGCGCCTTTCAAAACAGCATGAGTTCCGGCTGAGCTGAGGTCAGGCGGAGTCTTTGCTGTGCGATTGAGGGTTGCTTCTACGTTGGGCGTTTCTTAGGCACCTGAAACGAGGCTAGCTGTAAACAAGGACTTCGATCAACTCTTCAGGCAGTGAAAAATAAGTAAGAAATTTCCTGGTTTTCTGTGCAGCTGTGCAACATGTGATCTACTCTAGAGTGGCCATTCGCCACTTTCTTTGGGTTGTGATATTAACAAAATTTCTGTGCTAACGAGGAATCTATGGATAGTAGTACTGCGTCAGCAATTGACAATATTTATAAAGAAACGAAAAACTTTCTCATAATCGGTTTGACAGGACGGACAGGATCAGGATGCACTACCGCAGCTAAGATATTGTCTTCAGCTGAGATAAATGTTCCAGGTGAAGGTTATGAAGGGCTGACTGAAAATGAGCTAAAGAAACATAAGATTATAAAGAGGTATACCGACGGTAGTGGCTGGCAACCATTTTATAGAGTTGAGGTTAGTTGCGTTATTACATATCACTTATCTATTTTATCTGTTCGTGCCTTTAGCACTTATTTGACGAATTTTTTTCCCGATTTTTCTAGGCAAAAGATAGTTGAGGTATCAAGGGTGTTTTATGCAGTGAGAGAAAAAGTGAATAAGTTAAATTTGAATTATGGGGTGCTTGCTCAAAATCAAGTTTTAGATTGGTTTGATCTTTATTTAAAGGAGTTGCCCGTAATAACTAATAAATTAAGAGTTGTGCTAGGCGGGGCGAATTTTACTCGGCTTTACCAGAAAACTGGGGATAACATAAGAGCATCTGCGCGAGCAGATGTATCGGGGTTTATTGCTGGGGAGATATTCAATTTTCCTAAGCATATTAATTTTATAATTAAAGTCGTTCGGGCTAAGACGAAGTTGGAGGGGTTGCCTTGTCGCATTGTGATCGATGCAATCAGAAGTCCTTATGAGGCTTTCTTTCTTAAGCGTAGATATGCAAACTTTTATTTGTTTTCTATTAATACTACAGATGTTGAGAGGCGTCGTAGTTTGCGAGAATTTCGAAAGTTTTCAATTGAAGTGATCGCTGAAATAGATGCTAAGGAATATCCAAGTAAGCTCTCCGGAGCAGAGAGATTTATTGCGCAAAATATGCAAGAGTGCATAGAAAACTCCGATGTGCATATTCATAACTCCAAGGGCAGTGAGTTTAATCACAATGATTTGGTGAGCCAGTTAGCTTGGTATGTGACGCTGATGGCTAGGCCTGGAATTATAATGCCTACGTCTTTGGAAAACTGTATGCAGATAGCGTACACAGCGAAGCAAAATTCTGGTTGTATATCTAGACAGGTTGGCGCTGTCGTAACAGATGAGTCTTATAGCATTAAATCAGTTGGTTGGAATAGCACACCTCAAGGACAAACGCCATGTATATTGAGAAGTGCAGAAGACTTACTGCTAGGGTTAAATAAAGATGACTATAGTGACTACGAGCAAAAAGATCCTAAGTTCAGGGCGGCATTAAGTAATAAGTTTTCTAAAATAATTGCTAAAAGTGGGCAGGGTGATAGGAATCTATCGTTCTGTTTTAAGGGAATACAGAACGAGATCGAGGGTGAGAAAAATCAGGTTCATACTCGATCTTTACATGCTGAAGAAAATGCGTTTATGCAAATATCGAAGCATGGAGGACAAAAACTTACAGGCGGAGTATTGTTTACTACCGCTAGTCCTTGCGAGCTTTGTGCCAAAAAAGCGTATCAGCTAGGATTAAAGAAAATTGTTTATATAGATCCGTATCCTGGAATTGCTACTGACCATATTTTATCGGCGGGGTCTAGGCGTCCGGAACTTGAGCTCTTTAGGGGCGCGGTGGGGCGAGCTTTTTATCAGTTATATCAGCCTTTGATGCCTTACAAAGATGAGGTGGAGTTGGTTTTTGATCTGGGTGTGTATCATGACCCCAAGAGGCCATCGAAAAATTTTCTATTAGACGAGAATTTTAAATTGTCAGAACGCAATGAGTTTCTTGAAAGTGAACTGGTTCGGCTGAACACAATTTTGAATAGTGGAAGTTCGCTTTAAGGTTTATGTACTTCAAGAAATGCCAATTCACTGAGCATAAAAAAGCCCTGATCAGGTCAGGGCTTTTATGGTGACAGTCGCTAAGGAATCAATCCCAGCTCAACGCGCCGCCGGTCTGGTACTCAATCACGCGAGTCTCAAAGAAATTCTTCTCTTTCTTCAAGTCCATAATCTCACTCATCCACGGGAACGGATTTGTCGTCCCCGGATACTCTTCCTTCAACCCAATCTGCGACAGACGACGGTTCGCGATGAACTTGAGGTAGTCCTCCATCATCGCCGCGTTCATGCCCAACACGCCGCGAGGCATGGTGTCGCGCGCGTATTCGATCTCCAGCTGAGTCCCTTGCAGAATCATCTGGGTCGCTTCTTCCTTCATCTCGGCATCCCACAAGTGTGGGTTTTCGATTTTGATCTGGTTGATCACGTCGATACCGAAGTTCAGGTGCATCGACTCGTCACGCAGGATGTACTGGAACTGTTCCGCCACGCCGGTCATTTTGTTGCGACGGCCCATGGACAGGATCTGGGTGAAGCCGCAGTAGAAGAAGATGCCTTCCAGCACGCAGTAGTAGGCGACCAGGTTGCGCAGCAGTTCTTTGTCGGTCTCGACGGTGCCGGTTTCGAACTTCGGATCGGAGATGGAGCGGGTGTACTTCAGGCCCCAGGCTGCCTTTTTGGCGACCGATGGGATCTCGTGGTACATGTTGAAGATCTCGCCTTCATCCATGGCCAGCGATTCGATGCAGTACTGGTAGGCGTGGGTGTGGATCGCTTCTTCGAAGGCCTGGCGCAGGATGTACTGGCGGCACTCCGGGTTGGTGATCAGGCGGTATACGGCCAGCACGAGGTTGTTGGCGACCAGGGAGTCGGCGGTGGAGAAGAAGCCCAGGTTGCGCATGACGATGCGACGCTCGTCGTCGGTCAGGCCTTCGGGGTTTTTCCACAGGGCGATGTCGGCGGTCATGTTGACCTCTTGCGGCATCCAGTGGTTGGCGCAGCCGTCGAGGTACTTCTGCCAGGCCCAGTCGTACTTGAAGGGTACGAGTTGGTTGAGGTCGGCGCGGCAGTTGATCATGCGCTTTTCGTCAACGGCGACGCGGGCGGCGGAGCCTTCGAGTTCGGCGAGGCCTTCGGCGACGTCGAGTTTGTCCAGGGCGGCCTTGGCGCGCACGATGGCGGCGGAGTCACTCGCGGTGACGGCGCGGGCTTCGATGGCGGCAGCAGCGCCGGCACCGTCGAGGCGGTCCATGTTGGCTTCGGTGGCGTGGCCGGCGTTGGCGCCTTTGGTGGCTACTTCGCCTTCTTCTTCTTTGTCGAATTCGTCCCAGCTCAGCATGACGTGTCGTCTCCTGCGTGAGGGCTCAAAGGTGCCCGTGTGAAACCGGATGGTTGGGTGTTCACACGACCCTCAGGCCGCGGTGGTTCTTTAAAGGAATCGTTTGTTGCAACAGCTCGCGCAGGCAAATAAACGCAATTGGGTAACGGGTTCTGCGTGAGGCTTGAGGTGCGGAGCGCTAGGTGCATGCTCCAGCGGAGGCCTCAGGTCTGGCTCTTCGTCCCTGTGTAAAGGGATATTGCAGGCCCGATTTACCCGCGCATTATAGGGAAAAATTCGGCTTTGTGTTGCGGCGGATGGTCTCGGATCGCAGACAAAAAGCCTGCTTTTCGGGCCAAGGCGCGAGTTTGTTGGGGTTGGTTGAAGGGACGAGCGGCAGGATTTTTTTCGAGGGGGGCGACGAGGGGATGGAGGGCCGGCTCTTTGCCGCAAGAACGATTTCTTGCGGCGAATAAGAATCCAACTTCAGACGTTATTATCCGTTAGAGCAGCCATTGCCCATGATCTTGTAATTAAGAATATGGCGCTGACCGTGGGAATCTTCATATTCCATCTTGGCCGGTACAACTTCACATACATTCGGAACTTCACTCATGGACACTACTTTGGCAACGTCCAAGTGGGTGCTGTAGGTGTAATCCTCAACAATCGGGGCGTTCTGGCCGGCCAGCTCGGTCGGGGCTTCGTCGGCCAGGGCGGCGGTGGCGCACAAGCTGCTGAGGGCCATAACTACGAGAGCTTTCATTTCTGTACTTACCTTCTTCAGGGCGAGAGGGGGCACGTGGCCCTTGTGAGGCCGCGTGTGTAACTTAGGATTGGTTAGTTGCGATTAACGTTGCCTTCGTGGGGGCTGTTACGTTGTTAATCACTGCTGTGTAAACCACAGTGCCTTGGTTGGCGGAGTTGATTTTAGGCCTGCGGGTTATATTCATATACCCGTGCTTTTGATAAACACTATTGGCGGTTTTTGTAACAATCCCGTGGTAAAGGTTTTTTCACACAACGACAAAAGCCTTGCAGGCCGTAGGCCAGAGGCCTGTCAGTCGATACCAGGGCAATGTGTAGGGGCTTGTTACTACCATCGTCGAATGGTTCTATGGGGCCGCCCCGGCTACAACAGGGCATACAAAAACAACTATTGTCACCGAGGTAAGAAAGATGAGTGCGGCTTCCCTGTACCCCGTTCGCCCCGAAGTAGCAGCCAACACGCTGACCGATGAGGCGACCTACAAGGCCATGTACCAGCAGTCGGTGGTCAACCCCGACGGTTTCTGGCGTGAGCAAGCCAAGCGCCTCGACTGGATCAAGCCTTTCACCACGGTGAAGCAGACCTCGTTCGACGATCACCATGTCGACATCAAGTGGTTCGCCGATGGCACCCTGAACGTGTCCTACAACTGCCTGGACCGTCATCTCGCCGAGCGTGGCGATCAGATTGCGATCATCTGGGAAGGCGATGACCCGGCCGAGAGCCGCAACATCACTTACCGCGAGCTGCATGAGCAAGTCTGCAAGTTCGCCAACGCCCTGCGTGGGCAGGACGTACACCGCGGTGACGTGGTGACTATCTATATGCCGATGATCCCCGAAGCCGTGGTCGCCATGCTGGCGTGTACGCGCATCGGTGCGATTCATTCGGTGGTGTTTGGCGGTTTCTCCCCGGAAGCCCTGGCCGGTCGCATCATCGACTGTAAGTCGAAGGTGGTGATCACTGCCGATGAAGGCATTCGTGCCGGTAAGAAAATCCCACTCAAGGCCAACGTCGACGACGCCCTGACCAACCCGGAAACCAGCAGCATCCAGAAGGTCATCGTGTGCAAGCGCACCAACGGCCAGATCAAGTGGAACCAGCATCGCGACATCTGGTACGAAGACTTGATGAAAGTGGCGGGCACTGTCTGCGCGCCGAAAGAGATGGGCGCCGAAGAAGCGCTGTTCATCCTCTACACCTCCGGTTCCACCGGTAAGCCTAAAGGCGTGCAGCACACCACCGGCGGCTATCTGTTGTACGCCGGCCTGACCCACGAGCGCGTGTTCGACTACCGCCCAGGCGAAATCTACTGGTGCACCGCCGACGTCGGCTGGGTCACTGGCCACACCTATATTGTCTATGGCCCGCTGTCCAACGGCGCGACCACCGTGCTCTTCGAAGGCGTGCCGAACTACCCGGACATCACGCGGGTGGCGAAGATCGTCGATAAGCACAAGGTCAATATCCTCTACACCGCCCCGACCGCAATCCGCGCCATGATGGCCTCGGGCACCGCCGCCGTTGAAGGGGCAGACGGCAGCAGCCTGCGCCTGCTCGGCTCCGTGGGCGAGCCGATCAACCCGGAAGCATGGGATTGGTACTACAAGAACGTCGGCCAATCCCGTTGCCCGATTGTCGACACCTGGTGGCAGACCGAAACCGGCGGCAACATGATGAGCCCGCTGCCAGGCGCCCACGCGCTCAAGCCGGGTTCGGCGGCACGGCCGTTCTTCGGCGTGGTGCCGGCGCTGGTGGATAACCTGGGCAACCTGATCGAAGGCGCTGCCGAAGGTAACCTGGTGATCCTCGATTCGTGGCCGGGTCAGGCGCGTACGCTGTTTGGCGATCACGACCGCTTCGTCGATACCTATTTCAAGACCTTCCGTGGCATGTACTTCACCGGTGATGGCGCGCGCCGTGATGAGGACGGTTACTACTGGATCACCGGGCGTGTGGATGACGTGTTGAACGTGTCCGGCCACCGCATGGGCACCGCCGAGATCGAAAGTGCCATGGTTGCCCACCCGAAAGTCGCCGAGGCGGCGGTGGTGGGTGTGCCGCATGACATCAAGGGCCAGGGTATCTATGTGTATGTCACCCTGAAAAATGGCGAAGAGCCGAACGAAGCGTTGCGCCTGGAGCTGAAAAACTGGGTGCGCAAGGAGATCGGGCCGATTGCTTCGCCGGATGTGATCCAGTGGGCGCCGGGCTTGCCGAAGACCCGTTCGGGCAAAATCATGCGCCGTATCCTGCGCAAGATTGCCACGGCTGAGTACGACGGGTTGGGCGATATCTCCACACTGGCGGATCCTGGTGTGGTGGCGCATTTGATTGAGACGCACAAGACCATGAACGTCGCGTAAGGCGGGTGACTGGGACAAAGCCCCATCCGGCGTGAGTCGGGTGGGGCTTTTTTGTGGGGTCTTGAAACCAATGTAGATCCAATGTGGGAGGGGGCTTGCCCCCGATTGCAGTGGGTCAGTGCCAAATTAGCCCACTGACACTCCCTCATCGGGGGCAAGCCCCCTCCCACATTTGGATTGCATTCCAAGGTGGGTATGGAGGAGTAGCTGACAGATCTGCATGACCGCCAGGCCAATAAATATCGGTTTTTCGCGTAGGAGGTTTCTGAATGTTACCGAGCGGCGCAAATGTGTAACCCCATGCCCAAACATGAGGCAAAGCGCTACGCCCGTGCCCCCAAAAACCCCATTCCAGACACGCCAATAAATTAGATTAAACGCCAGACTTGCCGTGCCAGAAGGGTTTGCGAATAATAGGCCCGCAATTTGCAGCGTCTACAGGTTTAATGTCTTTTGTCTCTGCATAAAATTCAGAGGCTGTCAATGAGCTGGAACCGCTTTCTCGGTGCTTCTGTAAATTGTTGTCGCATTGAGGAAATATCGGCTTCCGGCCTGTCGTTAGAATGCCGATCACTCGCTCGTCGTCGCCGTTGTTGAATTGGTGTAGGACGCAGCACCGCAATTCGGTTTCACCTTCGCCGCATCGTGGGCCATGGCTCATACTGCTGTTTTGCCCTATACCGATGGAGTCCCAAGATGAAGAAACTCGTGCTGTTGGGCGCCCTGGCGCTGTCCGTGCTGTCCATGCAGGCTTTCGCTGAAGGCAAGCCTCTGAAAATTGGTATCGAAGCGGCCTACCCTCCGTTTGCCTCGAAGGCGCCGGATGGCAGCATCGTCGGTTTTGACTACGACATCGGCAACGCCTTGTGCGAAGAGATGCAGGTCAAGTGCACGTGGGTCGAGCAAGAGTTCGACGGTCTGATCCCTGCGCTCAAAGTGCGCAAGATCGACGCGATCCTGTCGTCCATGTCCATCACTGACGACCGCAAGAAGTCTGTGGACTTCACCAACCGCTACTACCTGAGCCCGGCGCAGCTGGTGATGAAGCAAGGCACCACCGTCAGCGATAGCCTGGACGGACTGAAAGGCAAGAAGATCGGCGTGCAGCGCGGTTCGATCCACGACCGTTTCGCCAAGGAAGTCCTGACGCCTAAAGGTGCAACCGTTGTGCCTTACAGCTCGCAGAACGAAATCTACCTGGACGTGGAAGCCGGTCGCCTCGACGGCACCGTGGCGGACGCTACCCTGTTGCAGGAAGGTTTCCTCGACACCCCTGCGGGCAAAGGCTACGCATTCGTAGGCCCACAGTTCACCGACGTTAAATACTTCGGCGAAGGCATCGGCATCGCGGTACGCAAGGGCGATAAGGAAAACTTGGAGCGCATCAACGCAGCCATTGCCGCGATCCGCGCCAACGGCAAGTACAAGGCTATCCAGGACAAGTACTTCAACTTCGACATTTACGGCCCAGAAGCCAAGTAAATCGTCGCAGCGATCTGTCCCAAATGGCGCAAGCAACAGAATTCCTGCGGTTTGCGCCATTTTTTCATCCCCCTTTTCGAGGACCTGAATCATGTTGAAAGGCTACGGGGCCGTCATCCTCGATGGCGCATGGTTGACGCTTCAGCTCGCCTTGTCGTCCATGGCCTTGGCCATTGTTCTGGGTCTGATCGGGGTCGCGTTACGCCTGTCGCCGGTGCGCTGGTTGGCCTGGCTGGGTGACTTGTATTCCACGGTGATCCGCGGGATCCCCGACCTGGTGCTGATCCTGCTGATTTTCTACGGCGGCCAGGACTTGCTCAACCGCGTCGCGCCGATGCTCGGCTATGACGACTATATCGACTTGAACCCCTTGGCCGCCGGTATCGGCACCCTGGGTTTCATCTTTGGCGCCTACCTCTCGGAAACCTTCCGTGGCGCCTTCATGGCCATTCCCAAGGGCCAGGCCGAAGCCGGGCTTGCGTATGGCATGAGCAGTTTCCAGGTGTTTTTCCGGGTGATGGTGCCGCAGATGATCCGGCTGGCGATCCCTGGTTTCACCAACAACTGGCTGGTCCTCACCAAGGCCACTGCGCTGATTTCGGTGGTGGGCCTGCAAGACATGATGTTCAAGGCCAAGCAGGCGGCAGATGCCACCCGCGAGCCTTTTACCTTCTTCCTCGCAGTGGCGGCGATGTACCTGGTGATCACCAGCGTGTCGTTGCTGGCCCTGCGCTATCTTGAGAAGCGCTACTCGGTAGGCGTAAGGGCGGCTGATCTATGATCTTCGACTACAACGTCATCTGGGAGGCCATGCCGCTGTACCTTGGTGGCCTGCTGACCACCCTGAAACTGCTCGCCATCTCGCTGTTCTTCGGCCTGCTTGCCGCCTTGCCCCTGGGCTTGATGCGTGTGTCCAAGCAACCGGTCGTCAACGGCGCGGCCTGGCTCTATACCTATGTGATCCGCGGCACGCCGATGCTGGTGCAACTGTTCCTGATCTACTACGGCCTGGCGCAGTTCGAAGCGGTACGCGAGAGCTTTATGTGGCCGCTGCTGTCCAGCGCGACCTTCTGCGCGTGCCTGGCCTTTGCGATCAACACCAGTGCCTACACCGCCGAGATCATTGCCGGCAGCCTCAAGGCCACGCCTAACGGTGAGATCGAAGCGGCCAAGGCCATGGGCATGTCGCGCTACAAGCTGTACCGCCGCATCCTATTGCCGTCGGCCCTGCGCCGCGCGCTGCCGCAGTACAGCAATGAGGTGATCATGATGCTGCAGACCACCAGTCTCGCGTCCATTGTCACCCTGATCGACATCACGGGCGCCGCGCGCACGGTGAACGCGCAGTTCTACCTGCCGTTCGAAGCCTATATCACCGCTGGCCTGTTCTACCTGTGCCTGACCTTCATCCTGGTGCGCCTGTTCAAGTTGGCCGAGCGCCGCTGGCTGAGCTACCTGGCTCCACGGAAGCACTGATATGGAACGTATCGACCACCTGTTGCCCTGGGGCCACCTGGGCTGCGAGCGCCAACTGAGCGTGTTCCGTTTCGGCAGCGGCGAGCGCAAGGCGTATATCCAGGCCAGCCTGCACGCCGATGAATTGCCCGGCATGCGCGCTGCGTGGGAGCTGAAAAAACGCCTCACCGAGCTCGAACAGCAAGGCGCCCTCAACGGGGTGATCGAACTCGTGCCGGTGGCCAACCCGATGGGCCTTGGCCAGCTGTTGCAAGGCAGCCATCAGGGGCGTTTCGAGATCGGCAGCGGCAAGAATTTCAACCGTGATTTCGTCGAGTTGAGTGAGCCGGTCGCCGCGTTGCTGCAAGGCAAGCTGGGGGACGATCCTCACGCCAACGTGCGCATGATCCGTCAGGCCATGAGCGACGCATTCAACGCCTTGCCCGCGCCGAGCAGTCAACTGCAAGGCATGCAACGCGTCCTGCTGAGCCACGCCTGCACCGCTGATATCGTTCTCGATCTGCATTGCGACGCCGAAGCCGCGCTGCACATGTACGCGCTGCCCCAGCACTGGCCGCAGTGGCGTTCGTTGTCGGCGCACTTGAATGTGAAAGTCGGTTTGCTTGCGGAAGACTCCGGCGGCAGCTCGTTTGATGAGGCTTGCTCGTTGCCGTGGCTGCGTCTGTCCCGCGCCTTCCCCGACGCGCAGATCCCACTGGCCTGCCTGGCGACGACGCTGGAGTTGGGCGGTCAAGCGGACACTGGCCGTGACGAAGCGATCTTCCACGCCGAAGGCATCCTCGCGTTTCTCGCCGAACAAGGCCTGATCAAGGGGCAATGGCAGGCGCCGCAATACGAACCGTGCGAAGGCGTGCCCTTCGAAGGCACCGAATTGCTGTTTGCACCCCACGCCGGGGTGATCAGTTACCTGCGTAAAGCCGGGGACTGGATCGAGAAGGGCGAGCCGATTTTTGAAGTGATTGATCCCCTGGAAGACCGCGTCAGCGTGATCTGCGCGGGCACGTCCGGGGTGTTGTTTGCCGTTGAACGGCTACGTTATGCCCAAGCGGGTTTCTGGCTGGCCAAGGTGGCGGGGCGCGAAGCGCTGCGGCACGGGCGCTTGCTCAACGACTGACCACCTGTTTTTGTGAGAACCGACAGCATGTACAAACTTGAAGTCCAAGACCTGCATAAACGCTATGGCAGTCATGAAGTGCTCAAAGGCGTGTCCCTGGCCGCCGCGGCGGGTGATGTGATCAGCATCATCGGTTCCAGTGGTTCGGGCAAAAGTACCTTTTTGCGCTGCATCAACCTGTTGGAGCAGCCGCATGCCGGCAAGATCCTGCTCAATAACGAAGAGCTGAAACTGGTGGCCAACAAGGACGGCGCCCTGAAGGCTGCCGACCCGAAACAGTTGCAGCGCATGCGTTCGCGCCTGTCGATGGTGTTTCAGCATTTCAACCTGTGGTCGCACATGACCGCGCTGGAAAACGTCATGGAAGCGCCGGTGCACGTGCTGGGCATGTCGAAGAAAGACGCCCGCGAAAAGGCCGAGCACTACCTGGTCAAGGTCGGCGTGGGCCATCGCAAGGATGCGTTCCCCGGCCATATGTCCGGTGGCGAGCAGCAGCGTGTGGCGATTGCCCGCGCCTTGGCGATGGAGCCGGAGGTGATGCTGTTCGACGAACCCACCTCGGCCCTCGACCCCGAGTTGGTGGGCGAAGTGCTCAAGGTGATGCAGGACCTGGCCCAGGAAGGCCGCACCATGGTGGTGGTGACCCACGAAATGGGCTTTGCCCGTGAAGTGTCCAATCAGTTGGTGTTCCTGCACAAAGGTATTGTCGAGGAGCGTGGCAACCCGCGCGAAGTGCTGGTCAACCCGCAGTCCGAGCGGTTGCAGCAGTTCCTGTCCGGCAGTTTGAAATAGTTTCCCTGTGGGAGGAGGCAAGCCCCCTCCCACATTGATCTTCATCAGTTTTTGAGCTTTGTGTTGGTTTACGGGCTAGCATTGGCCTTTGTCTTCATTACTGTTACTCGCTTCGGATAGCACTCCATGACCGCCCACAAAATTGGTTTCCTGATTTGGCCCAGCACAAAAGCACTCACGCTTGCGCTGGCTGAGGAGGCCTTGCGCGTTGCCCAGCGGGTGCATCCGGATGTGGTCTACGAACTGTCGTTTTTGCTCGCCGAGCCGGCTACCGACGGCGCCTGGCAATTGCCCGGCGAACCCTGGGCCGGCAAGTTGGAAGGTTTCCAGAAACTGTTCCTGCTGGCCGATGAGCCGCCTACCGTCATCGCCTCGCAACTCGGCTCCGCCCTCAAGCAACTGGTGCGTGCCGGGTGTGTAATTGGCGGATTGTCGGCTGGGGTCTACCCGTTGGCGCAACTGGGTCTGCTCGATGGTTATCGCGCCGCCGTGCACTGGCGCTGGCAGGACGACTTTGCCGAGCGCTTCCCCAAGGTTATCGCCACCAGTCATCTGTTCGATTGGGACCGTGATCGCCTGAGCGCCTGTGGCGGCATGTCGGTGCTCGACCTGTTGCTGGCGGTCCTGGCCCGTGACCACGGCGCCGAACTAGCCGGCGCGGTCTCCGAAGAGTTGGTGGTGGAGCGCATCCGCGAAGGCGGCGAGCGCCAACGCATTCCACTGCAAAACCGCCTGGGTTCCAGCCATCCGAAGCTGACCCAGGCGGTGCTGCTGATGGAAGCCAATATCGAAGAGCCGCTGACCACTGACGAAATTGCCCAGCATGTGTGCGTATCCCGACGACAACTGGAGCGAATCTTCAAGCAATACCTCAATCGCGTCCCCAGCCAGTACTACCTGGAGTTGCGCCTGAACAAGGCCCGCCAGATGCTCATGCAGACCAGCAAGTCGATCATCCAGATTGGCCTGTCGTGCGGTTTCTCCTCGGGGCCGCATTTCTCCAGCGCCTACCGTAACTTCTTCGGTGCCACGCCCCGTGAAGACCGCAACCAGCGGCGCAGCAGCAGCCCGTTCGAGTTGTCGTCGGCGCCTTCCGAGCGCGGTTGAAGCCTACTCTTCCATGGGGTCCGGTGTGCCGGGCGGCGTCAACGCCACGCCGTGCTCATCATACATAGCCTCTTCCACCCCCAGCTCATAGCCCGTTTGACGGTAATAGGTGCGCAATATCGCCAGGCTCTCGGCGGACAGGGGGTTGCCGCTCAGATCGGTGTCATCGTTGAGCGGCAGGGGCATATCCAGCAGGTCTGTGGGCAAGTGCTCGATCAGGTTGTCGCTCAGGTCAAGGGTGCGCAGTCGCGGCAGGTTGAAGGTGCCCAGCGGAACCTCGGTCAACCCGCAGTTGTGCAGGTATAACGTGGTCAGGTGTGACAGGTTGCGCACATCGAGTCGGTTGTTGAGCGGGTTGTCGCTCAAGTCCAGATGAATCAGATCGCCCAGGCGCGACAATTGATCGGTGCTGTCGGGCGTCAAGCGGATCAGGTTTTCGCTGAGGTTGAGAAGGTGCAGTTGATTGAGACTGAACACGCTGTCGGGAATCGCAGTGAGGGCATGTCGCTCCACGGACAGGCTCTTGAGGTTTGGAAAGCCGCGCAACAACCCGTCGATTTGCTGGTTGGTGCCTTCGCCCAGCAATTCCAGGAGCGTCACATGTTCGAAACGCGCGCTCAAGACAGGCAAATCCCCCATTAGTTGGCCGTGAAAGACCAACTTGTAGGTGTGCCGTTGCAGTGTTTCGCTGTCGTCCAGCTCCACCTCTCGCCGCCAGCAACGCAGTAGTAAATCCTTGAAATGCAGGCGTCGGATCTGTTCCTCCGCGCGGCTGTTTTCATCCAGCACGGTATCGAGCAGCGGGTCTCTGAGCGGCACATCCAGGACCCAGGCATGCAGGTCGGTTTCCAGCTGTGCGTATTCAAGGCCCAGTCGGGTGATGTGCTCACTGGCATTCTGTAGCTCGCCGGGCAATAGAAACAGCTCCCGTTTGGCGTCTTCCTCCGACAGCATGGGGAACAGTGCCTTGATACGTTGCAAATTACCGTCCGCGAGGCTGACGTTCCAGTGCTCCCGGGTGGCTTGGCAGTAGTGTTTCACACGGTTCAAGGTGGCGAGCGACAGCGGGTTGTCGGCCAGGTCGAAAGAGGCGCTGATGCTGGCCGGCAACATGAACGCTTCGTCCGGCAGTTCGCTGATGCTGTTGTGGCTCAAATCTACCCGTGCCCTTACGGTTGGCGGGGTGATGAGTGACGCTGGAAACGCTGTCAGCCCGGTGTTGTGCAATGACAGGTTGGTGAGTTGGGGCATTTGGCCAAAGTCTGGCACCCACCCCAGTGGGTTGTTGCTCAGGTCCAGCAGTTTCAGGTCGCGCATGCTTTGCAGCGTAATGGCCGAAGAGGGGGATAAGTGAATATCGCATTGGTTCAGGGTTAGCTCGGCAAGCTGGTGCAGAGGGCTGAGATCGGGGAGTTCGCCCAAACTATAGTGCTCAAGGGTGAGGGTGTTGATATTCGGGAAACTTTGCAGGAACTCCCCCAGGCGCAACGTTTCGCCCGTGCCCTTGAGGGTCAGGGCAGCGATATGGTTGAACCGTGTGCGCAGGCGGGGCAATTCGCCGCTTATCGGTCTATGCAGGATGAAGGCGTAGCTTGCAGCCCCGTCCTCAAAGTGCTCTCCAGAGGTGATTTCACGGCGCCAGCCGGCTTCAAGGGCAGTGATGAAATAATGACGACGCTCTCGCTCCTGGGTGTCGATTTCGCTGTGTTCAGCCCAGGGCGTCAGGTCTTCGCGGATCTTCAGCAGATCCGCTTCCATTTGCGTCATCTCTGCTCGTCCTGCCGCCAGATCTCCAGGCAGGCCGAAGATAAAACGGTTGATTGCATCGTTGTCCGAGCGGGGAAACAGACGTTTGGCCTGGGCGACATCGGCGCTATCAGGGGTTACCTCCAAGTACTTGCCGGTGCGTCGGAAGTAGGTTTTGACGTGCTCCAGGGTCTGGTATGAAAACGGGTTGCCAGACAGGACGTAGTGATCGGTGGTGGCGGTGGGCAAGTCGAAAAGCGGCAGTGGCAGTTCGCTGATGTGGTTGTTGGAAAGTATTACCAGAGAGGGTTGGTTGAGGTTTAGCAGGCCCGGCGGCAGTTGGCTGATACCGGTATTACCCAGGTCCAGGTAGTTCAGGTTCGGCATTTGCTCCACGCTGGGCAGCAGCGTCAGCGGGTTGTTGTACAGGTCCAGCGTCAGCAGGCGGTTCATGCCATTGATGGTCGCCTGGCTGCTGGGTGTGAGGGTGATGTTGCAATTGTTCAGTATCAGTTCATTGAGGTGGCTCTGTGATGAAATCGAGGCTGGTAATTCGCCTAGGCGCAGGTCGCGAATGCTCAAGTTGCGCAGTCTCGGGAAGTGCGACAGGAACGGGTTGACTTCCACTGTCTGGTTCACGCCTTGCAGCTCCAGGTAGGCGATATGATCGAAGCGGGCGTTCAAATGGGGTAACTCGCCAATCCGTGGCACGGTCAGTCGCAGAACGTGACCGTTGAGGGTTGGCGTTTCGTAGAAAGCGTCGATGGGTGTTTCCTGGCGCCAGGCACGTCGCAGTTGATGGCTGAATAACTGGCGATCGCGGCGCAGGTACTCGCGGTCTGTATCGCTCAGCGGTACGCCGGACTCCGGATGTACGCTGGGCGTGCTCGACTCCCAGGCCAGCAGGTCCATGTCCAGGCGCATGTACTCGTTTCTCAACCTGTCCAGCCCCAGTTGCGCGCCTTCGGCGTCGCGTCCCAGTGTGGTGAGCAACTCCCGGATCGGTTCTTGGGTGAGAGCGGGCCGCAAGGTCTGAATCTGCTGTTCAAGTGAGGGCAGTTGACTGGGGCCCGGTTGTTCGGGAGGGCCAGGGCGATAGCCTTCCATGCCGCCCCGCAGACGCATGACGCTCGGGTTGTAGGTGGGTTTGAGCAGCGGGTCGCTGCCCAGCAACTGGCGCAGGATGTTGCGGTCCAGTGGGTGTTCGCCAATCGCCTGCTTGAGGCGTGGGCCCTGGCCGATATGAATGCCCAGTGCATCCCTTGCGGTATCGGGAAGCGCCTGGAGAATTGCGGTGTACAGGTCGGTGGTGCCAAACAATGGGCCTTGATCGTCGTGTGGTATGTACTGGCCGTCGGGAATTTCCACCAAGGTTCGCTGGGTCAGCGCATAACGTGGGCCAATAGCGTCCAGCAGTTTGCCTGCGGCGTGGTATTGCCGCATTTCAAGGCGTATCCAGGTCGGCCAGCCTGGCAGGTTTTCCAGGGAATGCAGGGCCAGGCGAGCAGTGTCAGGGGTCTCCATGGTTTCCATGTACAGCCCCTCGTAGGCACGGGTAGTGCGGACTTCATGCAGCGACCATTCGGCCAGTTCCACCAGGCGCAGCGGAACCTTGCCGGCATCTATCGCTTTGAGTTCATCGCCGGTGGCATTGGCCAGCAGTTCTTCGGCGATGCAGCTGGGGAGGCCGGGGCGTGATGTACTGTCGATGATCTTTTGCAGGCGGGCATTGCCGGCACGATTCTGGCCTCGGTAGTGTGAGTCGAACAGGCTGTAGCGCTTGTCTTGGGCGAGCCTGGCCAGTTTCTTGCGCAGGGTGGCGGCACGGGTGTGGGGCGAAGAGGGCGGCACGCCAAATTCCTCTTCCAGAAGTTGCTTGCGTTCTGTTTCGTTGAGGCCCTCGATCAGGGTGGGTAACAAATCGCCGTTGCGCAGTTGGGCATCGAGCACCTGCACCACGCTGGCGCCTTCCTTGCCTTTGTACTGCCAGAGGGTTTCGCCCCTGGTGTCGACGACGCGCAGGGTTTTGCTGGTGGGCCACCAGTCATAGCTGGTCAGCAGTTGCAGCTGGGTTTGTGCATCGGCTTTGGTGTAAATCGCCGGATCATCGCTGTTCAACTGGGTAATGAAGTCTTGCAACTGCTGGTCGATCTTGAAGCGCTTGAGGGTGTCGGCCAGCAAGGGCGGCGGCGTTTGCTGGGTGGCGTGCATGTGTCGCAGGGTGTTGTCGTGGGTGGCGCTGGCGTCACGGGCTCGCGCCAGTTGTGTGTCGCTGAGTGTTTCGGTCTGGTAGCCAAGCCGGCGCAGCAGGGTGCTGCGGTCCCAACCCAGAGGATTCTCTAGCTCGGTGAGCCAAGCGCCCTGGCCGTTAGTCATCACTGGCGGTTGGTAGGCGCCGGGGCGTGTGGGGTGCTGCAGGTAGTAGCGACCACTGCGCGCATCTTGCTGCACTTGATAATGCTCGCCGTCGAGACGCAGCAGCGTTTTACCGGCGTGCTGGTGCAGGCCCTGCGCATCGGCGCGGGCGTCGGTCGGCAGCCTCAGTGCCTGACGGTAGGGTGTCAGGTCGGGGCGCCATAGGCGGCGGTTGCCATTGGGCAGCGTGACTGGCTTGAAGCGATCGATAAACTGCAACAGCTCCTTGGGCAGTTTTTGGCGTAACAGGGCTTCGGCAATGGGCAGGCCGGTGGCAAACAGGCCCAGTTGTACAAGCTGTTCCATGAGCCCGAGCGCATGTCCCAGCGCCTCCCGTTGCAGGCCCTCGGCCCACTCGATAACACCTTCGAAGGCCTCGTCGAGCACTTGGTAGGCGGTGTACGCCAGCATCAGCGCGCCCAGGGGCGGTATGAAGGGCATGGCCACAAAGGCGATAGCTTGCAGCAGCGCTTCGCCGATTGTCTGGAGCAAGGCCCAGCGCGCCCAACGGGCCTTCTGGTTGGCGGTGGCGGTGGATACGGCGCGGCTACGGGCGTCGTCCAGCAGCTTGCTCAGTTTCATCTCGAACAGGTGTTCGAACAGGCCGCTGTCGATTTTCTCGCTGCTGAGTTGCAGCTTGGGGCGCGACACTGGCGTATCACGCCAACTGGGGCGCGGATCGCCCACGGTGTGCGGGTGCCACTCTACCTGGCTGAGACGCTGATTGAGGTTGGCAAAGAACACCCCGGCATCTGCGTGGCGTACAAAGCGACTGAAGAAGCGTTGATAGTCCGTCGAGCGCAGTTTTGTCGCCAGCGCCTGGCTGAACTGTGCACTGCTGGCGTAGTACTTGATGGGGTGTTCCGGGTCGTCGGGAATGTAGGCGACCACCGGCTCCACGCCGCGACTGGCTTGCAGGTCCTGGGCAAACAGCACAATGCCAGTGAGTCGGCAGCCCATGATAAACAGGTCATGCCCCAGCACATGGGGGCAATCGCTGTGCCCTGGGTGATCCTGATTGATCAGGTTGAGTAGCCTCAAGTAGTGGTCCGTGGGCAGGTCCTTGTTCAGCACGGCCATGAACAAAGCCAGCTTCAGCGCTGCGAGGTGGCTTTGTTTGAGCCAGTACTGCAGGGCGGTGCGGGCCACCGGGTTGTCCAGATCCAGGGCCTGGTCCAGGTAGCGCTGGTACTGGCCGCCGATGTCCAGGCGCCGGCACAGGGTGGTGAATTGCACCACGCTGATCTTCTCGTCGAAGCCGGGCAGGCTGACGAACTGGCCGGTTGCGCTGGGCGCGGTGGTGAAGCCGGAATTGCGCTCATAGGCGCCATCGGTGGCTTCAGCGGCTTCGAAGTTATGCAGGGCGGCGTCGAGCAGGGAGACCGACCAGGTCCTGGCGGCGCCTGGTTTAACAGTGATGCCTGCCAGAGTCAGCGGGATATAGAGTTGCAGGTAAGTGGTGCGTACGTTGGCGTCGAGGTCGAACTCATCCTTGAGCGCCTTTTGCAGTAACTCGGCGCCGAAGTCTTCGGGGCTCTTGATGGCGGAAAATGCCTGGTCCACACGGTTTTGTGTGGTCCAGGCTTCGCCGTTGAGGCGTTTGAGCTTTTCATGTTGCAGGTCGGTGATCGTGCTGTACCAATCGGCAACGGCCGGCGGGTTGGCTGCCAGCGCCCCGCGCTTGGCGGCAGAGGCGCCGCCCAGCCAAGGGGCGATGGCATTGCTGAGGATTGTCAGGTGGAGGGCGTCGGGAGGAGCTTGCAAAGGCATGGTGCCTGTCCTTGATAGCTTTAGAAGTGAGCCAAGCAGATCAGATCAGGTAGCAGCGCCGGCGGTAGACAATTAGCGCGGCCAGTCTTGGCGGATTTGCGAAGATCCCTTCATCCCCTGCCCACGAAGCCCTTGCACGGTTTAAACTGCGCCTTTGCGACGCTATTTGTCGCATTGGCGTAAACCCGCCAAAAACGGGGGTTTGCGCTATAAGAAGTTGTCGCTTGGCGGCAAGGCCGCGCTGAAAACTGTCCTTACAATCCCTGCATCGCCCGCCAGTTCCAGGCAGGCGTTCCTCTTCAGGAGACTCCGATGTCCGTTGAGCAAGCCCCGGTGCAACGTGCCGATTTCGATCAGGTCATGGTGCCTAACTACGCACCTGCCGCATTCATCCCTGTGCGTGGCGAAGGTTCGCGCGTGTGGGACCAGGCGGGTCGCGAGCTGATCGACTTTGCCGGCGGCATCGCAGTCAACGTGCTGGGCCATGCCCACCCGGCGTTGGTCGGTGCACTGACCGCACAGGCCAACAAGCTGTGGCACGTCTCCAACGTCTTCACCAACGAGCCGGCCCTGCGCCTGGCCCATAAGCTGATTGACGCCACGTTTGCCGAGCGTGTGTTCTTCTGCAACTCCGGCGCCGAAGCCAACGAGGCCGCCTTCAAGCTGGCCCGTCGTGTGGCGTTCGACCGTTTCGGCAGTGAGAAGTACGAAATCATCGCCGCGCTCAACAGCTTCCACGGCCGTACCCTGTTCACCGTCAACGTGGGTGGCCAGTCCAAGTATTCTGATGGCTTCGGCCCTAAAATCACCGGCATCACCCACGTTCCTTACAACGACCTGGCCGCGCTGAAAGCCGCTGTGTCGGACAAGACCTGCGCTGTGGTGCTGGAGCCGATCCAGGGCGAGGGCGGCGTACTGCCAGCTGAGCTGGCTTACCTGCAAGGCGCCCGCGAACTGTGCGACGCCCATGACGCGCTGCTGGTGTTCGACGAAGTGCAAACCGGCATGGGCCGCAGCGGCCACCTGTTCGCCTACCAGCATTACGGCGTAGTGCCAGACATCCTCACCAGCGCCAAGAGCCTGGGCGGTGGTTTCCCCATCGCGGCGATGCTCACCACTGAAGCGCTGGCCAAGCACTTGGTAGTCGGCACCCACGGCACCACCTACGGCGGCAACCCGCTGGCGTGCGCGGTGGCCGAAGCAGTGATCGACGTGATCAACACCCCTGAAGTGCTGGCTGGCGTGAACGCCAAGCACGATCAGTTCAAGGCGCGCCTGGAACAGATCGGCAAGCAGTACGGCATCTTCACCGAAGTACGTGGCATGGGCCTGTTGATCGGTTGCGTGCTCAGCGATGCCTTCAAAGGCAAAGCCAAGGACGTGTTCAACGCGGCCGAGAAAGAAAACCTGATGATCCTGCAAGCCGGCCCGGACGTGGTGCGTTTTGCGCCGAGTCTGGTGGTGGAAGAGGCAGATATCACTGAAGGTTTGGATCGTTTTGAGCGGGCTGTAAAAACGCTGACGCAAGCCTGATACACATTTATTGCCGGACTGTGTCATGTGAGAGGGGGCTTGCCCCCGATGCGGTGGATCAGTCACCAGATTTATCAAGTGACAGACTGCTATCGGGGGCAAGCCCCCTCCCACATTTTGGCCCTGTGTTGAATCAGGAGCTGTCCGGTATTTTTTCCTATGAGTTTTTCGAGTTAAAGGAGTGACACCATGCTGGTGATGCGCCCCGCGCAAATGGCTGATCTGGGCGAGGTACAGCGTCTGGCCGCAGACAGCCCGATTGGTGTTACCTCCTTGCCGGATGATGTCGAACGCCTCAGCGACAAGATCGCCGCCAGCGAAGCGTCCTTCGCGGCCGAGGTCAGTTTCAACGGTGAAGAAAGCTATTTCTTCGTGCTTGAAGACACCGAGACCGGCAAGCTCGCCGGTTGCTCGGCCATCGTCGCCTCGGCCGGTTACTCGGAGCCTTTCTACAGTTTTCGTAACGAGACCTTCGTGCACGCTTCCCGCGAGCTGAAGATCCACAACAAGATCCACGTGCTTTCCCAGTGCCACGACCTCACCGGCAACAGCCTGCTCACCAGTTTCTACGTGGTGCCCGAGCTGGTCGGTTCGCCGTGGTCGGAACTCAATTCCCGTGGCCGCCTGCTGTTCGTCGCCAGCCATCCCGAGCGCTTTGCCGACTCGGTGGTGACCGAGATTGTCGGCTACAGCGACGAGAACGGTGATTCGCCGTTCTGGGACGCCATCGGTCGCAACTTCTTCGACCTCAACTACGCCGCCGCCGAGCGCCTGTGCGGGCTCAAAAGCCGCACCTTCCTCGCCGAGTTGATGCCCCATTACCCGATCTACGTGCCGCTGTTGCCGGACGAAGCGCAGGAGGCGATGGGCCAGGTACACCCGCGTGCGCAGATCACCTTCGACATCCTGATGCGCGAAGGCTTCGAGACCGACCATTACATCGACATCTTCGACGGTGGCCCGACGCTGCACGCACGGGTTTCAGGCATTCGCTCGATTGCCCAGAGCCGCGTGGTGCCGGTGAAGATCGGCGAGATGGTCAAGGGTGTCGGCCGCCAGTACCTGGTGAGCAACGCACAGTTGCAGGATTACCGCGCGGTGATGCTGGAACTGGACTACGCGCCCGGCAAACCGGTGACCCTGGACCTGGCAACCGCCGAAGCCCTGGGCGTTGGCGAAGGCGCGAGTGTGCGCCTGGTAGCGGTTTAAAAAGAGAGTTTCGCGGGTGGCTGACAACAGCGGCCCGTTCGAGGAGATAGCATGATCGTTCGTCCCGTACGCAGCAGCGATTTACCGGCCCTGATTGATCTGGCGCGCAGCACTGGCACCGGCCTCACCACCTTGCCGGCCAACGAAGAGCGCCTGACCCATCGCGTGGGCTGGGCGGAAAAAACCTTTCGCGGCGACGCCGGCCGTGGCGATGCCGACTACCTGTTCGTGCTGGAAAACGACGAAGGCCGCGTGGTGGGGATTTCTGCCATTGCTGGCGCCGTTGGCCTGCGTGAGCCCTGGTACAACTTCCGGGTCGGCCTGACCGTCAGCGCCTCCCAGGAGCTGAATATCTATCGCGAGATTCCGACGCTGTTCCTGGCCAACGACCTCACCGGCAATTCCGAGCTGTGCTCGTTGTTTTTGCACGCCGATTACCGCACCGGCCTCAACGGCCGCATGCTGGCCAAGGCGCGCCTGCTGTTTATCGCGGAATTCCCGCAACTGTTCGGCAACAAGATCATCGCCGAGATGCGTGGCGTATCCAACGATGCCGGACGTTCACCGTTCTGGGAAAGCCTGGGCCGTCACTTCTTCAAGATGGAATTCAGCCAGGCCGACTACCTCACCGGCGTGGGCAACAAGGCATTTATCGCTGAGCTGATGCCCAAGTTTCCGTTGTACAGCTGCTTCCTGTCCGAAGACGCGCGCAACGTGATCGGCAAGGTCCACCCGGACACCGAGCCGGCGCTGAGCATGCTCAAGAGCGAAGGCTTCAGCTACCAGGGCTATGTGGATATTTTCGACGCCGGCCCGGCGGTGGAATGTGAAACCAGCAAGATCCGTGCGGTGCGCGACAGCCAGTCACTGGTGTTGGCCATCGGCACGCCGGGGGACGACGCTACGCCGTTCCTGATCCATAACCGCAAGCGCGAGGACTGCCGCATCACCGCCGCACCGGCACGTCTGGCGGCAGGCACCCTGGTGGTCGATCCACAGACCGCCAAACGCCTGCAACTGGTGGTGGGTGATCAAGTGCGTGCTGTTCCGTTGTCTGCTGCTCGGGAGTCGAAGTAATGAATTCGCTGTATATCGCAGGTAGCTGGCTGGCTGGCCAGGGTGAGCTGTTTGAATCACGCAACCCGGTGACTCAAGGCGTGTTGTGGGCCGGTAATGGCGCCACCGCCGAGCAGGTCGAGTCCGCGGTGCAGGCTGCGCGCCAGGCGTTCCCGGATTGGGCCAAACGTTCGCTGGAAGAGCGCATCAGCGTGTTGGAAGCCTTCGCCAATACACTGAAAAGTCGCGCCGATGAAATTGCCCGCTGCATCGGTGAGGAAACCGGCAAGCCGCTGTGGGAATCGGCCACTGAAGTCACCAGCATGGCCAACAAGATTGCAATCTCGGTGCAAAGCTACCGCGAGCGTACCGGCGAAAAGAGCGGCCCCCTGGGCGACGCCACTGCCGTCTTGCGCCACAAACCCCACGGTGTGGTGGCGGTGTTTGGCCCTTACAACTTCCCTGGCCACCTGCCCAACGGGCATATCGTCCCGGCATTGCTGGCGGGTAACACCGTGTTGTTCAAGCCGAGCGAGCTGACGCCCAAAGTTGCCGAGCTGACCGTGCAGTGCTGGATCGACGCCGGCCTGCCGGCGGGTGTGTTGAACCTGCTGCAAGGCGCACGGGAAACCGGTATCGCGTTGGCGGCCAACCCAGGCATCGACGGTTTGTTCTTTACCGGTTCGAGCCGTACCGGCAATCACCTGCACCAGCAGTTCTCCGGGCGCCCGGACAAGATCCTGGCCCTGGAAATGGGCGGCAACAACCCGCTGGTGGTGGACGAAGTGGCCGATGTGGATGCGGCGGTCTACACCATTATCCAATCGGCGTTTATCTCTGCCGGCCAGCGTTGCACCTGTGCCCGGCGCCTGCTGGTGCCGGAAGGCGCCTGGGGCGATGCGCTGCTGGCGCGCCTGGTGGCGGTGAGCGCGACGATCGAAGTGGGTGCGTTCGACCAGCAACCGCCGCCGTTCATGGGCTCGGTGATTTCCCTCGGTGCGGCGAAAGCCCTGATGGAGGCCCAGGAACTGATGCTGGCGAATGGCGCTGTCGCACTGCTGGAAATGACCCAGCCACAGGCTCAGGCCGCCTTGCTGACGCCAGGCATCATCGACGTGACCGGCGTGACCGAGCGCGAAGACGAGGAACTGTTCGGCCCGCTGTTGCAGGTGATCCGCTACGCAGATTTTGCCGCGGCGATTGCCGAAGCCAACAACACCCAGTACGGCCTGGCCGCGGGTTTGCTGTCGGACTCCGAAGCGCGTTACCAGCAGTTCTGGCTGGAAAGCCGCGCCGGGATCGTCAACTGGAACAAACAACTGACCGGCGCCGCCAGCACCGCGCCGTTTGGTGGGGTAGGGGCCTCGGGCAACCATCGCGCCAGTGCGTATTACGCGGCAGATTATTGCGCGTACCCGGTGGCGTCGCTGGAGACCCCAAGCTTGGTAGTCCCCGCCACGCTAACCCCCGGCATTATACTGATCTAAATGTGGGATGGGCTTGCCCCCGATAGCGGTGGATCAGTCACCTGATTTATCAACTGACAGTCAGCTATCGGAGGCAAGCCTCCTCCCACACTGGATTTGTGGTGTGTTGAAGAATTCTGATGCCTATAAAAACAGATGTTCGTGGAGCCTCGCCGATGAAATCCTATGAAGTCAATTTTGACGGTCTAGTGGGGCCGACCCATAACTACGGCGGTTTGTCCTTCGGCAACGTCGCGTCCCAGAGCAACAGCCAGCAGCATTCCAACCCCAAGGAAGCGGCGTTGCAGGGCCTGCAAAAAATGAAAGCCCTGATGGACATGGGCTTTGTGCAAGGTGTGCTGGCGCCCCAGGAGCGTCCAGACGTGGCCGCTTTGCGCAGCCTCGGCTTCAGCGGCACCGATGCGCAGGTGATCCAGCAGGCGGCCAAGCAGGCCATGCCGTTGCTGGTGGCAAGCTGCTCGGCATCGAGCATGTGGGTGGCCAACGCCGCCACCGTCAGCCCAAGCGCCGACACGGCAGATGGCCGCGTGCACTTCACCGCCGCCAACCTCAACTGCAAATACCATCGCAGCATCGAACACCCGACCACCAGCCGCGTGTTGGGGGCGATGTTTGCTGACAGCAAGCACTTTGCCCACCACGCCGCGTTGCCGGCCGTGGCGCAGTTCGGTGACGAAGGCGCGGCCAACCACACACGTTTTTGCCGTGAGTATGGCGAGGCCGGCGTCGAGTTTTTTGTGTTCGGCCGCAGCGCGTTCGATCCCCGTTACCCGGCCCCGCAGAAATACCCGGCACGCCAGACCCTTGAAGCCTCCCAGGCCGTTGCGCGCCTGCATGGCCTGAAGGATGAAGGCGTGGTCTACGCCCAGCAGAACCCGGCAGTGATTGACGCCGGTGTGTTCCACAATGACGTGATCGCGGTCGGCAATGGCGAAGTGCTGTTCTATCACGAGGACGCGTTCCTCAATACCGAACAGATGCTCGCCGAACTGCAAGGAAAGCTAGGCAAACTGGGGGGCAACTTCCAGTCGGTGTGCGTGCCACGCGCCCAGGTCAGCGTCGAGGATGCGGTGCGTTCCTACCTGTTCAACAGCCAGTTGCTGACCCGTCCTGACGGCTCGATGCTGCTGATCGTGCCGGAAGAATGCCGTGCCAACGAGCGTGTGTGGCAGTACCTGCAAGGCCTGACTGCCGCCGGTGGGCTGATCCGCGAAGTGAAGGTCTTCGACCTCAAGCAAAGCATGCAGAACGGCGGTGGCCCGGCGTGCCTGCGCTTGCGCGTGGCGTTGAACGAAACCGAGCTGGCGGCCGTGAACCCAGGGGTTATCATGACCGCGTCGTTGTACGAAACCCTGACCCAATGGGTGGGCAAGCACTACCGTGACAGCCTGCGCGAAACCGACCTGGCTGACCCGCAGTTGCTGCTTGAGTGCCGGACGGCACTGGATGAACTGACGCAAATCCTTAAACTGGGCTCGGTTTATCCTTTCCAGATCAATTAACGCCACGTGGCTGAGATATTTTATTTATGACCGACACCCTGAAGCTGATCCTTGAAGACACCGACGGCACCCAGCTGGAAACCTCCTGCACCCGCGTCGCCGTGGTCTGGCAGGGCAAGGAAATCTGGATCCAGCACGACGGCCGTGGCCAACTGCTGATCGGTGTGGACGTTGAAGAAGGCGACGCCGAATACGCCAACCTGCTGATGCGCCCATTGGCCACCAACCTGATGAGCCTGCAACTGGAAATGGAACCGGCCGACGTTGAAGGTGATGACGACGATCACGTCCACGGCCCAGGCTGCAACCACTAAGGAAGCTGCGTATGCTCGCCCTCGGCAAATTGCTTGAACTGACCCTCGCCGGTCGTGAACCGGCGCAAAAAATTCAATCGACTGTCGACGGCGTGCAGATGCGCTGGCTCAGCGAGGGCGCGCTTGAAGTGCGTCCTCCTGAAGCACGGGACAAAGGCAGCGACCTGCTGCTGTCGTCCGGCATCCATGGCAACGAAACCGCGCCGATCGAACTGCTCGACCGCCTGTTGCATGGTATTGCCCGTGGGGAGATCAAACCCCGTACCCGCATTCTGTTCCTGTTCGGTAACCCCGAGGCCATGCGCCGCGGTGAGCGTTACCTTGAACTGGACGTCAACCGGCTGTTCAACGGCCGACATGAAAAAAACATCGGCCCCGAAGCCATGCGCGCCGCCGAGCTTGAGCAACTGGCCCGCAGCTTCTTCAGCCAGCCCGGCCGTTCGCGCCTGCATTACGATTTACACACCGCCATCCGTGGTTCGAAGATCGAGCAGTTCGCGCTGTACCCCTGGAAGGACGGGCGCCAGCATTCGCGTCATGAGCTGGCGCGTCTGAACGCTGCCGGCATGGAAGCGGTGCTGCTGCAGAACAAGACGTCGATCACTTTCACGGCGTTTACCTACGAACAGCTGGACGCCGAGGCCTTCACCCTGGAGCTGGGCAAGGCACGGCCATTCGGGCAGAACCAGGGGGTCAATGTTTCGCGCCTGGAGCTGCGGCTCAAGCACATCATCGAAGGCACCGAGCCTGAGACTGACAGTCTGGACGGGTTGAAGCTATTCGCCGTCTCGCGGGAAGTCATCAAGCACAGCGATGCTTTCCTGCTGCACTTGCCGGCGGACGTGGAGAACTTTTCGGAGTTGGACAAGGGTTATCTGCTGGCCGAAGACGTGGCCAAGACGCGTTGGGTGATCGAGGAGGAGGGCGCACGCATCATCTTCCCCAACCCTAAGGTCAAGAACGGCTTGCGGGCGGGGATCTTGATTGTGCCGACCACAGAGGCCGGATTGGCCTAGTTCCTGAGATCTGGTGAGATGCAAATGTGGGAGGGGGCTTGCCCCCGATGGCGGTGTCCCAGCTACAGATGAGCTGGCTGACACACTGCTATCGGGAGCAAACCCCCTCCCACATTTTGTTTTGCAGTGTTGCCTAGACCGCTACTGCACGTGGCTCGCTACGACGGATCGCCCGCACCTTGTGCAGGGTGTCGGCGCAAGTCTTCGCAGCTTCCTGGCCCTTGTGCACAAAGTGATCATGGAAGAACGCATGATGCTCGCTGCCCGCATGGAAGTGATGCGGCGTCAGCGATACCGAAAACACCGGCACTTCAGTTTCCAGCTGCACCTGCATCAGGCCGCTGACCACCGATTGGGCGACGAACTCGTGACGGTAGATGCCACCGTCCACCACCAGCGCGGCGGCAACGATACCGGCGTAGCGGCCGGTCTTGGCCAGCAGCTTGGCGTGCAGGGGCATTTCAAAGGCGCCGCCGACTTCGAAGAAATCGATGTCCGATTCCTGGTAGCCCTGGGCGATCATTTCGGCGAGGAAGCCTTTACGGGATTGATCGACGATATCCTTGTGCCAGCATGCCTGGATAAACGCGACGCGCTCGCCGTGGTGGTTTTTGCTTTTGCTGTCGATAGCGGTGGGTTGCATGTTCTGACTCCTGTTTAAGAAAAAAACAGGGCGTTATGAATCGAATGGGATTTAAGGGTACGCCTGCGTCAACAGACGCGCGGCCCTTAGGTGCCAATCCCGTTCTCTCTTCATCCGGACTATGACCGTCGGCCCCGGAATCACACCGGGTCTGCTGACCTTGTCGCCGTCCCGCGTGAGCAGTTCGAGGCGCCAAGCGCTCGCGGGCTATACACATTGCGTGTAATTACCGCCGGTGGGGAATTGCACCCCGCCCTGAGAACGTTGCCACCAGAACCCTGGCGGCGGAGAGTTTTTAACATGCTTTTTCAAAAACTGCACGAGCGTCGTATCGATAGCCTATATCGGTTTGTTTGGTTGGTATTCGATTGAATGTAAACGGGGCTTGATATTCCGTGGCGTTGCCCGCAGTAATCACTGACAAAAGGACGTATCCAATCTGTTAGAGGCCTGTTTCATGACTGTGATTGACCTGCGCAGCGACACCGTGACCCAACCCACCCCCGGCATGCTCGACGCCATGGCCACCGCCGTCAGCGGTGATGACGTCTACGGCGAAGACCCCAGCGTCAATCTGCTGGAAGCCGAACTGGCCAAGCGTCTGGGGTTTGCGGCCGCGTTGTTCGTGCCCACCGGCACCATGAGCAACCTGCTGGCGTTGATGGCCCATTGCGAGCGCGGCGAGGAATACATCGTTGGTCAACAGGCCCACACCTACAAATACGAAGGCGGTGGCGCAGCGGTGTTGGGGTCGATCCAACCGCAACCGCTGGAAGTGCAGGCGGATGGTTCCCTGGATTTGCACCACGTACTGGAAGCAATCAAACCGGACGATTTCCACTTCGCCCGCACCCGCTTGCTGGCCCTGGAAAACACCATGCAGGGCAAAGTGCTGCCCTTGGAATACCTGGTCAAGGCGCGGGCGTTTACCCGTGAACATGGCCTGGCCCTGCATCTGGATGGCGCGCGCCTCTACAACGCGGCGGTCAAGCTTGGGGTGGATGCGCGGGAGATCGCCCAACATTTCGATTCGGTGTCGGTGTGCCTGTCCAAGGGCCTCGGTGCGCCCATCGGCTCAGTGCTGTGCGGCTCCACGGCGTTGATCGCCAAGGCCCGGCGGCTGCGCAAGATGGTCGGCGGTGGTATGCGCCAGGCCGGCTCCCTGGCAGCAGCGGGGCTTTACGCCCTGGATCACCAGGTGCAGCGCCTGGCCGACGACCACGCCAACGCCCAGTGGCTGGGCGATGAACTGCGCAAAGCAGGGTATGAGGTGGAGCCTGTGCAGACCAACATGGTCTACGTGCAGATCGGCGATCAGGCCCAGGCCTTGAAGGCCTTTGCCGCCGAGCGCGGGATCAAGTTGAGCGCCGCGCCGCGCCTGCGTATGGTCACGCATCTGGATGTCAGCCGGGCGCAGATCGAGCAGGTGCTTGGGGCATTCGTCGAATTTTCGCGCAAATGACCGTGCAGGCCGTCTAATTGAGCCTCTCTATCGCATAAACACGCTGTACCACCGGCAAAGGGCCGATATAATGCGGCCTTTTGCCGTCGCTCCGTCTGATGATGTTGCGCACTGGCCTTTGGCCGCAGCCTCCGTGGAAGAACCTAATGAAAAGCGCAGAAATCCGTGAAGCCTTCCTTCGCTTCTTCGAAGAGCAAGGTCACACCCGTGTCGCCTCCAGCTCTCTGATCCCTGGCAATGACCCCACCCTGCTGTTCACCAACGCGGGGATGAACCAGTTCAAGGACTGCTTCCTGGGCCAGGAAAAGCGCGCCTACACCCGCGCCACCAGCAGCCAGAAGTGCGTACGCGCCGGCGGCAAGAACAGCGACCTGGAAAACGTCGGTTACACCGCACGCCACCACACGTTCTTCGAAATGCTGGGCAACTTCAGCTTCGGCGACTATTTCAAGAAAGACGCGATTACCTTCGCCTGGACCTTCCTCACCGGCGTGCTGAAGCTGCCCAAGGAAAAACTCTGGGTCACCGTCTACGCGACGGACGACGAAGCGTATGACATCTGGACCCAGCAAATCGGCGTGCCGGCCGAGCGAATGATCCGCATCGGCGACAACAAGGGCGCGCCGTACGCCTCCGACAACTTCTGGACCATGGGCGATACCGGCCCGTGCGGCCCTTGCACCGAGATTTTCTACGATCACGGCGCCGACATCTGGGGTGGCCCGCCGGGCTCGCCGGAAGAAGACGGCGACCGTTACATCGAGATCTGGAACAACGTGTTCATGCAGTTCAACCGCACCGCCGATGGCGTGTTGCATCCGCTGCCGGCGCCGTCGGTGGACACCGGCATGGGCCTGGAGCGGATCAGTGCGGTGATGCAGCACGTTCACTCCAACTACGAAATCGACCTGTTCACCAACCTGCTGAGTGCCTCGGCGGCAGCCATTGGTTGCGCCAATGAGAGCCAGTCTTCGCTCAAGGTTGTGTCGGACCACATTCGTTCCTGCGGCTTCCTGATTGCCGATGGCGTGCTGCCGTCCAACGAAGGCCGGGGCTACGTGCTGCGTCGCATCATCCGTCGGGCCTGCCGCCACGGTAACAAGCTGGGCGCCACCGGCAGCTTCTTCTACAAGATCGTTGCCGCGCTGGTGGCCGAGATGGGCGAAGCCTTCCCGGAACTCAAGCAGCAGCAAGCCAATATCGAGCGCGTGCTCAAGGCCGAAGAGGAGCAATTCTCCAAGACCCTGGAACACGGCCTGAAGATTCTGGAGCAGGACCTGGCTGAGCTCAAAGGCACCGTGGTGCCGGGCGATGTGGTGTTCAAGCTCTATGACACCTATGGCTTCCCGATGGACCTGACTGCCGACATCGCCCGTGAGCGCGAGCTGACTATCGATGAAGCCGGCTTTGAACGTGAAATGGAAGCCCAGCGCGTACGTGCTCGTTCCGCCAGCTCCTTTGGCCTGGACTACAACACCCTGGTCAAGGTTGATGTACCGACCGAATTCACCGGCTACAAGGCGACCGTTGGCTCGGCCAAGATCGTTGCCCTCTATAAAGATGGCAAGGCGGTCGACGTTCTGAATGAAGGCGACGAGGCGGTTGTGGTCCTGGACCAGACGCCGTTTTACGCCGAGTCGGGCGGCCAGATTGGCGACTGTGGGTTCCTGAGCTCGACGTCGGGTCGTTTCGAGGTGCGTGACACGACCAAGACCGGCGGTGCGTTCCTGCACCACGGCGTATTGGTGCTGGGCAACCTGACGGTCGGCGCACCGGTTGATACCCAGGTTGATGCCGACGTACGGCATGCAACTGCCTTGAACCACTCGGCCACTCACCTGTTGCACGCTGCATTGCGCCAGGTGCTGGGCGAGCACGTCCAGCAAAAGGGTTCGTTGGTCGATAGCCAGCGCTTGCGTTTCGACTTCAGCCACTTCGAAGCGATCAAGCCAGAGCAGATCAAGGCCCTGGAAGACATCGTCAACGCACAAGTGCGCAAGAACACGCCGGTTGAGACTGAGGAAACCGACATCGAGACCGCCAAGGCCAAAGGCGCCATGGCGCTGTTCGGCGAGAAGTACGGCGACAACGTGCGTGTACTGAGCATGGGCGGCGACTTCTCGGTGGAACTGTGTGGCGGTATCCACGCCAACCGCACCGGCGACATCGGCCTGCTGAAAATCATCAGCGAAGGCGGTGTGGCGTCGGGCGTACGTCGTATTGAAGCGGTGACCGGTGCTGCGGCCCTGGCCTACCTCAATGCGGCCGAAGAGCAACTCAAGGAAGCGGCCAGCCTGGTCAAGGGCAGCCGCGACAACCTGATCGACAAACTGTCCGCCGTGCTGGAGCGCAACCGTGCGCTGGAAAAACAGCTGGAGCAGTTGCAGGCCAAGGCCGCCAGTGCGGCGGGCGACGATCTGTCGGCTTCTGCGGTGGACGTCAAGGACGTGAAAGTCCTGGCGGCTCGCCTGGATGGCCAGGACGGCAAGGCGCTGTTGGCCCTGGTCGATCAGTTGAAGAACAAGCTCGGCCGCGCAGTGATCCTGCTCGGCAGTGTCCATGAGGATAAGGTCGTTCTGGTTGCTGGTGTAACCAAAGACCTGACTGGCCAACTCAAGGCCGGTGATTTGATGAAGCAAGCCGCTGCGGCAGTGGGCGGGAAGGGCGGTGGTCGTCCGGACATGGCACAAGGCGGTGGTGTAGACGCCGGTGCCCTGGACGCGGCCCTGGCCTTGACCGTGCCGTTTGTCGAGGCAGGTATTTAAGGCATTGTTAACCGGCCCGTGGTCTAGTCGCGGGCTTGTTCGGTGCTGGTTGATTGGATATTTAGGCGCCCCTTTACGGGCTGAGGCGGCTTGGAAATGGCTTTGATCGTACAGAAATTTGGAGGCACCTCGGTCGGCTCTGTCGAAAGAATCGAGCAGGTGGCCGACAAGGTTAAGAAATTCCGCGATGCCGGTGACGACCTGGTGGTGGTGCTATCGGCCATGAGCGGCGAGACCAATCGCCTGATCGAGCTGGCCAAGGCAATCAGTGGCGACCAGCAACCGCTGCCGCGTGAGCTGGACGTGATCGTGTCGACCGGTGAGCAGGTGACCATCGCCTTGCTGGCCATGGCCCTGAACAAGCGTGGCGTGCCAGCGGTGTCCTACACGGGCAGCCAGGTGCGCATCCTCACTGACAGCGCGCACACCAAGGCGCGCATTCTGCAGATCGATGATCAGAAAATTCGCACCGACCTGAAAGCCGGCCGCGTGGTAGTTGTAGCTGGGTTCCAGGGTGTGGATGAGCACGGCAACATCACCACCCTGGGGCGTGGCGGTTCGGACACCACCGGCGTGGCTCTGGCAGCGGCCCTCAAGGCTGATGAATGCCAGATCTACACCGATGTGGACGGCGTCTACACTACCGATCCGCGTGTCGTGTCCGTGGCCCAGCGCCTGGACAAGATCACCTTCGAAGAGATGCTGGAAATGGCCAGCCTCGGTTCCAAGGTGTTGCAGATCCGTGCGGTGGAATTCGCCGGCAAGTACAACGTTCCGCTGCGCGTATTGCACAGCTTCAAAGAGGGTCCGGGCACCCTCATTACTATTGATGAAGAGGAATCCATGGAACAGCCGATCATTTCCGGTATCGCTTTCAACCGTGATGAAGCCAAGCTGACGATCCGTGGCGTGCCAGACACCCCGGGCGTGGCTTTCAAGATCCTGGGTCCGATCAGCGATGCGAATGTTGAAGTCGACATGATCGTGCAGAACGTCTCGCACGATAACACCACCGATTTCACCTTCACCGTGCACCGCAACGAGTACGATGCAGCATTGAAAATCCTGGAGAACACCGCGAGCGAGATTGGCGCCCGTGAAGTGGTCGGCGATACCAAGATTGCCAAGGTGTCGATCGTGGGTGTGGGCATGCGTTCCCATGCCGGCGTTGCCAGCCGCATGTTTGGGGCTCTGGCCAAGGAAAGCATCAACATCCAGATGATCTCTACCTCGGAAATCAAAGTCTCGGTAGTGATCGAAGAGAAGTACCTGGAACTGGCTGTACGTGCGCTGCATACCGCGTTCGAGCTGGACGCTCCGGCCCGCCAGGGCGAATGAAGTAATGCCAGGAAGGCGCGGTCTACCGCGCCTTTCCTTTTTTTGTAGGGCGCATGGTCTTTTGCGTGCTCTCGACAATACTTAGGCCGTTGGGGCTATGACTCTCGGGTCGTAGGTCGAACGCCTTTTTTTTGCAGACTGTTGTTCCTGAAATGAAATGCGTGAGGAGAAAGGTATGCTGATTCTGACTCGTCGGTGCGCAGAAAGCCTGATTATCGGTGATGGCGAAATCACCGTGACCGTGCTCGGCGTCAAAGGCAATCAAGTACGTATCGGGGTTAATGCTCCGAAAGAGGTAGCGGTCCACCGCGAGGAAATCTACCTGCGGATCAAGAAAGAGAAGGACGAAGAACCAAGCCTTTAATTTTTATCGTTTTTTATGTTTGCAAACGGGGAGGAACGTGGTTAATATACGCCCCGTGTTGCGGAGAGCTGGCCGAGTGGCCGAAGGCGCTCCCCTGCTAAGGGAGTACACCTCAAAAGGGTGTCGGGGGTTCGAATCCCCCGTTCTCCGCCATTATTTGCTTAGTACGTTGCAATCTGGTTTTTTCGGTAAGTTGTTGAAAATTAACGAAAAAATAGCTTTACATAGAGATTGAACGGCCTATAATGCGCGGCAACAAATGCACTCGTAGCTCAGCTGGATAGAGTACTCGGCTACGAACCGAGCGGTCACAGGTTCGAATCCTGTCGAGTGCACCATTTAAGAGTTAACTGCAGCAATGCAGGTAACTTTGCTTCAACCAGTTGTGATCTGGTCTAAAAACACAATCTGCACTCGTAGCTCAGCTGGATAGAGTACTCGGCTACGAACCGAGCGGTCACAGGTTCGAATCCTGTCGAGTGCACCATACAAACAAAAAGCCCGCCTAGTGCGGGCTTTTTGCCGTCTGGCGTTTGTGTCGGACTTTATCTTTTTCTCCTTCCTCATGTGTTTTCCGTTCAGGCGGTGGCGTCGCAGTTCTTATATGCAGCCAATACTCAGCTTTGGCTCGCAAGCGCTTGTTCTTTCCAGTTTTTTGACGTTAAAGACGGCCGGGCGGTGTATCATTGCGCCCGTCAGCCCCGCCGGGGCTTGTGGAATACCTCCATGGACTTACCCAGTAGTTACTCAGTACCCCGCTTTACCAATCATGAATTGACTGATTGATCCTTCCGGCGTGCCCCGCTGCTGGGAGTGGAGTTCGCCTATGACCGAAGTAGAAGTAAAGAAAACACAGGACAGCCTGCAGGATCGCCTGGCTCAAGTCATCGAGCTGCTGCAGCGCCAGCGCGTGGTCGAAGACCTTACCCATCGCCAGGAAGGTCCGAACCACGACCGCGTTGAAAACCTGGTCCACCGGCAAAACCTCGTCGAGTTGCAACGCAAACTCGATGACCTGCACTCCGCCGACGTTGCCTACATTCTCGAAGCGTTGCCGCTCGATGATCGACTGACCCTCTGGCAGTTGGTCAAGGCTGACCGCGACGGCGACATCCTGCTCGAAGTGTCCGATTCGGTTCGTGAAACCCTGATCGCCGACATGGACGATCACGAGCTCCTGGCTGCGGCCAAGGAGATGGATGCCGACGAGCTGGCTGACCTCGCGCCTGAGCTGCCCCGTGATGTTGTCCATGAGCTGATGGAGGCTCTTGATGGCCAGCAGCGTGAGCGCGTGCGCTCCGCGTTGTCCTATGACGAGGATCAGGTCGGCGCCCTGATGGACTTCGAGATGGTCACCATTCGCGAAGACGTCAGCCTGGAAGTGGTTCTGCGTTACCTGCGCCGCCTGAAAGAGCTGCCTAGCCACACAGACAAACTGTTCGTGGTCGATTACGAAGGCATTCTCAAGGGTGTGCTGCCGATCAAGCGGCTGCTGGTCAACGATCCGGAAAAAAGGGTTGCTGACCTGATGGCCAGCGATACCGTGAGTTTTCACCCGGATGAAGACGCCTACGACGCGGCTCAGGCCTTCGAGCGTTACGACTTGATCTCGGCGCCCGTGGTCGACAAGAACGGCAAGCTGATTGGCCGTCTGACCATTGACGAAATCGTCGACCTGATTCGTGAAGAGAGTGAAACCGAAGTCCTCAACATGGCGGGTCTGCGTGAAGAGGAAGATATTTTTGCGTCGGTCTGGCGTTCGCTGCATAACCGCTGGGCGTGGCTGGCCGTTAACCTGATTACGGCGTTCATCGCTTCCCGTGTGATCGGGCTATTTGAAGGCTCCATCGAAAAACTGGTGGCGCTGGCGGCGCTGATGCCGATTGTGGCGGGTATTGGCGGTAACTCCGGCAACCAGACCATCACCATGATCGTGCGCGCCATGGCGCTGGATCAGGTGAGTACTGCCAACTCTTCTCGGCTGCTGCGCAAGGAACTGGCTGTGGGCCTGATCAACGGCCTGGTGTGGGGCGGCGTGATTGGTGTGGTGGCCTACTTGCTGTATGGCAGCTGGTCGCTCGGGGTGGTGATGACCGCCGCCATGACGCTCAACCTGCTGCTGGCCGCGCTGATGGGGGTGCTGATCCCCATGACCCTGGCGCGCCTCGGTCGTGACCCGGCCATGGGCGCCAGCGTGATGATCACGGCCATGACTGACAGTGGTGGCTTCTTCATCTTCCTGGGCTTGGCGACGATTTTCCTGCTCTGACCTGTCTCCCCTGCGTTGGCTTCCCCGCTGGTCGCGGGGTGTCAATGCGTCCGCTACGCCGCCTCCAAAAGGCTCGACAGCTGCGTCCTATCGCTGTCGAAGCCTGTCTAAATCCCAGGCAAAAAAAAGCCAGCACATGGCTGGCTTCGGCTTTCAGTTGCAGATCAATTGGCTTCTGCGGCCGCCTCGACGTCGTGCGCGATAAGCGAGACGAGGGCATTTTGCTGGCGGTGGGAGAGCTGACGAAAACGCTGCAGCAGTTCGCGTTCGTGCAGCGACAGCTCAGGGCTGTCCAGGCGCATGCTTAGCTCGTCACCCAGCGCACCTTCCTGAATAAGGCTCTGTTCCAGGCGCGCGATGATTTCGGAGTTCATGCTGCGGTGATGATTGCGAGCCACCTCGGCAATGCGTTCCCGCATTCCGTCTGGCAGACGTACGACGAACTTGTCAGCCGTACGGCTGGAATAAATTGCCTGTTTCAATGGGCGCATATATTTAACCGGTTAGTTCAGGGGAGCGGTTTTTGGAATTGGCCGCAAGCGATGAGAGTTAAGACAAGACTCACGACCAAAGTTCAACCCGAATTGCAAAGAGGCCGCATCATGCCTCAGATTTGCCAGTTCCTTGGCGTCAATTCTGTGACAAATATTGAACTGCCTAAAGGCTTTATGCCAGCACTCATTTGTATTTTTGCGGACTGGTTGGAAATCTTTTCTGCGAGGACGACAGATACTCGATCATCCCGCAGGCCGGGCCGCAACGGGGTTTTGAGGTCGCGCATGGTATAGCAAAGTGGCCTTTTGCCCTTGTGTTAAGACTAGTGGCAATTTGCCGATTTACTAGGGCGAGGCGACATAAGGTAGGGCGAAGGGGAAGGGGATCAGCGCAAAACCGGGTCGAATTTGATGCGGCGACCCATAACCAGGCTTAGCAGCAGAAGGCTTGCGCACACACCGCTGGCGATCAGTGAGGTGAGTTGAACGTCTTGGGAGTCGGCCACCAAACCAAAGATTCCAGTCACGGTGGTCATGCACACAAACAGCCAGGCAAATTTGGTCATGAGCGGTTTCCTCAGAAAACCCAGTGTTCAGCGGCTGGGGCGGCCTGGGTAGCTTGGGCCAAGCGTACCGGCGGTTGTGCATTCGGCGTCATGACTGCCAGTTGCGGGCGTTGTTGCAGGTGATGTGGTACCGCTTGGCTGATCTGAGCCGGGTCGTTGCTGCCAGTCGACTGAAAGTGAAATGTCACCAGTGCCGTCAGGGCAACGGCGTTAAGGACTAACAGAAGGGCACTGTTCATGGTCATGTTCTCCGCTTAACGCCGTAGTTGAAAGGGGTGTTGCAGGAGAAGTATTGCAGGTCTCGTGCCAATCTATTAAGTCAATATAATCAATGACTTGAGACTTGATTTAAGCGTCGGGAGGTTGCAATTTGCAATGCCGGCATTTTGGGGGAGTGCATTTTGCACGATTGGGCGAAGTGCCCGTATTTATGGGGCGAAACGGCAACTATCCGGCCGCATCTCGTCCTACACTCAAAAAGCCCACGGACGACATGACAAAACCGACCTCGGCCGTTAACATGCACGCCGTCCGTCACAACGCCACTGGCCCGACGGCTGTCATAAGTCCCAGTAGCTCAATTGGATAGAGCATCCCCCTCCTAAGGGGAAGGTTGGCCGTTCGAACCGGCCCTGGGACACCAGATTCAGAGCCCCGCACAGCTTATTCTGTGCGGGGCTTTTTTGTGCCTGTGCGGTCTTTTCAAACATCAATCGAACCTTGCCGCCGATCAATGTTCACAGCAGGTGTTGCCGGGTATTTTTCGCCACGGTGTACCTCTCACGCCACCCCGCGTCGTCTGAGCTGTTCAAGCAAAATAATCCCCGGAAACAGTTCGTACCGCCTGTCCGGAACCGGCCACCCAGGACTATCATGCCGATAGCCCTGTCTCTCACTGCAAGGAGCCGCTCGGAACGCCGATGCGCCAGATCTGGAAATCTTTTCGAGCCCTTTATTTCGCCTCCTTGATGATGCTGATCGGCTCCGGCCTGCTCAGCACTTACCTGGCTTTACGCCTGGCGGCCGACCATGTCGACAGCCTGTGGGTCGGTGCGCTGATGGCGGCCAACTACTTCGGCCTGGTGCTGGGCGGCAAGATCGGGCACCGCCTGATTGCCCGTGTCGGGCACATCCGTGCCTATGCCACTTGCGCCGGGATCGTCGGCGCCGCGGTATTGGGGCACGGCCTGGTCGATTGGTTGCCGGCGTGGATCGTGCTGCGGATGATCGTCGGCCTGGGCATGATGTGCCAGTACATGGTCATCGAGAGCTGGCTCAATGAGCAGGCGGATGCCAAGCAGCGGGGCGTGGTGTTCAGTGGCTATATGATCGCGTCCTACCTTGGGCTGGTGCTGGGTCAACTGATCCTGGTCATGCATCCCCAGCTCGGCCTTGAACTGCTGATGTTGGTGGCGCTGTGCTTTGCCCTGTGCCTGGTGCCGGTGGCCATGACTCGGCGCATTCACCCGGCCCCCCTGCATCCGGCGCCTATGGAGCCGCGCTTCTTCATAAAGCGCGTGCCGCAGTCGCTGAGTACGGTGTTGGGCGCGGGGCTGATTGTTGGTTCGTTCTACGGCCTGGCGCCGCTTTATGCATCTCAGCAGGGGCTGACGACGGAGCAAGTCGGTCTGTTCATGGGTAGCTGCATTTTTGCCGGGCTGTTGGTGCAGTGGCCGTTGGGCTGGTTGTCGGATCGCTATGACCGTGCGCTGCTGATCCGTTGCTTTGCCCTGTGCCTGGCGGTAGCGGCATTACCGCTGGCGATCATGACCCAGGTGCCGCTGGAAGTGCTGTTCGTCGCGGGATTCCTGTGTTCCCTGGTGCAGTTCTGCCTGTACCCGCTGGCGGTGGCGTTTTCCAATGACCATGTGGAAGGCGATCGTCGGGTGTCGCTGACCGCCATGCTGCTGGTGACTTACGGCGTCGGCGCGAGTATCGGGCCGTTGCTGGCTGGTGTGATCATGAAGATGTTCGGCAGTCACATGCTGTATGCCTTCTTCAGCCTGTGCGCGTTGATCCTGGTATGGCGCATCCGGCCGAAGGCGGTGACCAACCTGCATCAGGTGGAAGACGCACCGCTGCATCACGTGGCGATGCCCGACAGCATGTCGAGTTCGCCGCTGGTGGCCGCGCTTGACCCGCGCGTCGATGAGCAAGTGGTACAGGAGCAGATGCAGACTGTCCCCGACCCCGAGCCGCAAGTTGATCCGCCGCCGCCGGTGGACGAGCCCGCCTTTGTTGGGCCCCCGGAACCCCTGGGGCCAGAGGAGCATCCTCACGACTTGAGCAGGGCGCGCCCCTGAAAGCAAAAACGGGCAGATCCGCAAAGGATCTGCCCGTTTTTTTTTGCCGCGATCTTCAAGGATTAAAAATCGTCGTCCTTGTCGAAGCGTCGCGCTTCACGCTGTAACTGGTACACAAAGCGCTCGACCTGACGCTGCACCAGGCCGCTCATGTTGTGGAAGCGCACACCGGCGAAGGTGGTGTTGATCTTGTCTTCGAAGTGCAGATACCGCAGTTCGACCGAGGTCGTCATGCTGCCAAACGGCAGGGCGGCGATAAAGCGGTCGTAGACCTGGCCCAGTTGCAACCGCTCGGAGATGTCGCCTTCAAAGCGCAGTTTGCAGCCGGTGGCGGAGATATCCAGCAATTTGCCGTTGACCGGCGCCTTGAGTTTTTCGCCGCCGAGTTCGATGTTCACCAATTGCGCGAGCTTCAGCGCGGCGCGGAAGGCGTTGCGGCGCTGATGGTAGACCACCTCGTCCGGCAGGCTGCCGGTGTAGATGCGGTGGCCATCTTTTTCGCTGATGGTCAGGGTGCCGCTGCTTTCCCAGGCGACGCGCACGCCGTCGTGGAAGCCTTCGATACGGAAGGGTTCACCGTTTTCGAGGTAGCGTTCGCCATCACGGGGGATCATTTCGTCCAGCGCCAGCGTGTTGCTGTCGCGGTTGACGTCCACCAGATAGCTCTGGAAGCGCTGGCTGCGCTCGTGGAAGGTGATGATCAGCGGGTCATGGCTGTCTTGCAGCATCCGCAAGGTGCCGGCGATTTCCAGAGGCGTGGTGAGGACCTTCGGTGGCTGCGGGGCATCTTCCGCATTAAGGGCGTTGAACACGGTTCTTCCATCTCCAGACAAAATACGACTACACGCAAGAACCGGCATTTTGCCAGCATGTGGCGCGCCTTGGATAGGGCGCACGGTAAACCGGCGTCAGGCTTGGCTGCGGGTGCTTGGCTTGACCAGGCGCGAGGTGGAACCTTGGGCGTTATACAGCGCCGGCGGCTCGCCGCCGTGGAGTATACGCAACTGGTTGGCGGTCGTGGCTTGCTGAAGCTGGATCGATTGACCGTTAAGCAGGTTGGCTTCCTGGCACTGGGCGAGCACTTGATTGAGTTCTTTGCTCTGGCTCAGTAACTGATCGCCGACCGAAGAGTGGCTGGCCAACTGCGCCAGGCCATCGTGGTCTGCCGGCAAGCCAAGGCTGATCAGGATCTGGCTGCGTTTTTTGCCATGCTGTTCCAGCAGGACAATCAACGACTGCTTGCGCGCCAGAATTTCTTCCAGCAGCGGCATATCCCGGCCGTAAAGGGCCAGTGATTCTTCTTTTAGCAGCTCCAGCAATTGTTGCGTCGGCGCTAGATCATCAATGATCAGTTGCAGCAAATGTTCGTCGTGATGCATGGCTGGCCTTGGGTTTTAAGCGTCCAAAAGCCCTGCGCAGGCCTTTGCCTAGCGCTCGGCTTCGAAATTAAGCAGCTTGCTGGCTACACGGTTGCTGTCGACTTTATAGCTGCCATCGGCGATTGCCTGTTTCAATTCGGCCACACGGGCTTTATTGACCACCGGTTGATCGCGCAGCGAGTCAGTGACCTTCTGCAACTGTTGAGCCTCATTGCTCAGGTGTACGGATTCCCCGCTCTGGCTGGCCTGTTCTGCCTTGGCGGGCAGTGGCGGGGCCTTGGCTTCTACGCTTTCCTTGGTGCCGGTGGTACGCGTAGTGCCTGACGTTGCCGGGGTGTTATTTAAACGGCTGAAATCGATGACCATGATAAAAAACCTCTGGGTATTTGGACGCTTGCCATGTTTTCGGCCATACCCGGATAAACTTTAGACGCAAATGACAATAAATCTGCGTATGGGCTACCTCCTGCACAGTGTAGGAAAACCCGGCGTCCTGTACCAGTCATCTATAGAGCGACCTCGACTTGCCCTGGGGCTGTTACCCGCGCCTTGATCACGCGGTTGGAGTTGAGGTTCTTGACGCGAATCTGTTCACTCATGCCGCCGTTGGACAGCGCTTCACCGGGCATTTTCACGTTCAGCGTACCGCTGCTGGCGGAAATCACCACCTGGTCGCCCTTGCGAATTACCTCGGCCTGCTCCAGATGCACCAGCGTGATGACCTGGTCGGTGACCACTGGTCGGGTTAATTTTTGCCCGACGGCCTGGTCCACAGACGTCAAGTAGCCCTGGCTGATCAGGCTGATGTCGCGTTCGCGCAGTACAACGTCCTCAAAACCGATGATGCCGGTGCGTTTGAGTGGCCGGGCCACTACCACTACATCGCGGAACAGCTTGACCTGAGCCGGCACAAACACCGTCCAGGGCGAGGCGCCGTCGCAGCGTACCCGCACCGTTACGCGACCGATGGGCTGTGCGGGGCTTTCCAGGGTGGCTGTCAATTCCTTGTCGCACATGGGCATGCGCAGCCGTGGGTCCAACTGGTTGACCTGGATTTCATAACGCCCCGGTGTCTGGGTGGTTGCCAGATAATCTTCTACAGTGAACTCAAGAAAGCCCTGAGTGACGCCGATAAGTAGATCAGGCAAGGTGACGTTATCTGCGCGGGCCGTGGTGTTCAGGCTCAACGCAAGCAGCGCCACCAAGGCGCAGAGCAATCTGCGGTACTGTGGGAATCGAAGGCGTCGGGAAACTGTCGTTTTAATATCCATGGCCAATAAATAGCAAAGCTCGTGCCGTTTAGTGTTGGGTGCGCGTCGCACCTTCAAGGTTTTAGCGTAGGAGTCTGGGCATGGCAGGAGTAATGGATTCAGTAAACCAGCGCACACAGCTGGTAGGGCAGAATCGCCTGGAGTTGTTGCTTTTTCGCCTGGATGGCAAGCAGCTGTATGGCATCAACGTGTTCAAGGTGCGGGAAGTGCTGCAATGTCCCAAGCTGACGATCATGCCCAAGTCCAGCCCCGTGGTGTGTGGCGTGGCCAACATCCGTGGCGCGACCATCCCGATTCTTGACCTGGCCCTGGCCACCGGTTCGGCTGGCCTGCAGGACCGCGAAAACCCGTTCGTGATCATCACCGAGTACAACACCAAGACCCAGGGTTTCCTGGTGCGCTCGGTGGAGCGCATCGTCAACATGAACTGGGAAGAGATTCATCCGCCGCCCAAGGGCACCGGCCGCGACCACTACCTCACGGCAGTGACGCGGGTCGATAACCAATTGGTGGAAATCATCGACGTGGAGAAGATCCTCGCTGAAGTGGCGCCGACCTCGGAATCGATTTCCGTGGGTGTGGTGGATGCCGAAACGGCGCACAAGGCAGTCTCGCTGCGTGTGCTGACGGTGGATGACTCCTCGGTGGCGCGCAAGCAGGTGACCCGTTGCCTGCAAACCGTCGGCGTGGAAGTGGTGGCGCTCAATGATGGCCGCCAGGCGCTGGATTACCTGCGCAAGCTGGTAGATGAAGGCAAGAAACCGGAAGAAGAATTCTTGATGATGATCTCCGACATCGAGATGCCGGAAATGGATGGCTACACCCTCACGGCTGAGATACGCAGCGATCCACGCATGCAAAAATTGCATATCATCCTGCATACTTCGTTGTCGGGCGTATTCAACCAGGCGATGGTCAAGAAGGTCGGTGCCGATGACTTCCTGGCCAAATTCCGTCCTGATGACCTGGCATCCCGGGTAGTCGCCCGGATCAAGGCAGCAGATCACAGCTAAGGGCTTTATTCCCCTGGCGATCACACGATTTTAGAGGCGGTATCAGTGTCTACGGGTAATTTGGATTTTGAACAGTTCCGGGTCTTCCTGGAAAAAGCCTGTGGCATATTGCTCGGTGAAAACAAGCAATACCTGGTATCCAGCCGTCTTAATAAACTGATGGAGCAGCAGGGCATCAAGTCCCTGGGCGAGTTGGTTCAACGGATCCAGGGGCAGCCGCGCAGTGGCCTCAAAGAGATGGTGGTCGATGCCATGACCACCAACGAAACCTTGTGGTTTCGTGATACCTATCCCTTTGAAGTGCTCAAGAGCAAAGTGCTGCCGGAGGCCATCAAGGCCAGCCCGGGCCAGCGCTTGCGCATCTGGTCGGCGGCCTGCTCTTCGGGGCAGGAGCCGTATTCGATCTCGATGTCCATCGATGAGTTCGAGCGGACCAACATGGGCCAGTTGAAGGCCGGGGCGCAGATTGTTGCCACTGACCTGTCCGGCACCATGCTCACCAACTGCAAGACCGGCGAGTACGACAGCCTGGCCCTGGGCCGTGGTTTGTCCCAGGAGCGCCTGCAACGTTACTTCGACCCCAAAGGGGCAGGACGTTGGGCGATCAAGGCGCCGATCAAGAGCCGCGTGGAGTTCCGTTCGTTCAACCTGCTCGACAGCTACGCCAGCCTGGGCAAGTTCGACATGGTGTTCTGCCGCAACGTACTGATCTACTTCTCGGCAGAAGTGAAGAAAGACATCCTGTTGCGCATCCACGGCACCCTCAAGCGTGGCGGTTACTTGTTCCTCGGTGCTTCCGAGGCGCTGAACGGCCTGCCGGATCACTTCCAGATGGTGCAGTGCAGCCCGGGGATCATCTACCAGGCCAAATAATAATGTGGGAGGGGGGCAAACCCCCTCCCACATTTGTTTCTGCGGCAAAGTTGATGAAAGCGGCAACTCCCCATTGCCGCTTTACTGGCGCCACGCGGAAACCCGTTGCCGCTTTTCTGGCATTGCCGCCGGCAACCTCCTCGCAACCCCTTGATTCATGGGCTTTTCAGAAACTGGCATGCGCCTTGCTATAACCCAGTTAACGAACAGCAGGTCAGCCTAAAGGTTTCCGCCATGAGCATCAGCTTCGATAAAGCGCTCGGTATCCACGAACAAGCCCTGGGCTTCCGCGCCCAGCGTGCTGAAGTCCTGGCCAATAACATTGCCAACGCCGACACCCCGAACTACAAGGCTCGGGATCTGGACTTCTCCGCCGTGCTCGCCGCACAGCAGGACAAGACCAAGAACGGCACCTTCGCCTTGAACATGACCAACAACCGTCATATCGAAGCGCAAGGCCTGAGCAGTGGTGACGAGTCGTTGCTGTATCGCACGCCGATGCAGCCGTCGATCGACCAGAACACCGTCGACGCCCAGCTGGAGCAATCGGCGTATGCCGAGAACTCGGTGAACTTCCAGGCCAGCTTTACCCTGCTCAACAGCAAATTCAAAGGGCTGATGTCAGCCCTGCGTGGAGAGTAAGCCATGTCCCTGTCCAGTGTTTTCAATATTGCCGGTAGCGGCATGAGCGCCCAGACCACGCGGCTCAACACCGTCGCCAGTAACATCGCCAACGCCGAGACTGTGTCTTCGAGCATTGACCAGACGTACCGTGCCCGTCACCCGGTGTTTGCCACCATGTTCCAGGCCGGTCAGAACGGCGGCAGCGACTCGCTGTTTCAGGAGCAGGGCGCAGCCGGCAAAGGCGTGCAGGTGCTTGGCGTGGTCGAAGACCAGAGCAACCTCGAAGCCCGCTACGAGCCTAACCACCCGGCGGCGAACGAAAAAGGCTACGTGTACTACCCGAACGTCAACGTGGTCGAGGAAATGGCCGACATGATTTCCGCCAGCCGCTCGTTCCAGACCAACGCGGAAATGATGAACACCGCCAAAACCATGATGCAGAAGGTCCTGACCCTGGGTCAGTGATAAGGGGCGCCAAATAATGGCCATCGTTGATACGACTACTAATTCAGCAGTCCAGGACCTTTTCAATTCCAAGGTCAGCACTGCAACAAACAATGTCGCAAGCACGGCTTCTGCGGCCACCGGCAATCAGTCGTTGGGCAAGGACGCATTCTTGCAGCTGCTGGTCACCCAACTGAAAAACCAGGACCCGCTGTCGCCTCAGGACAACGGTGCATTCGTGGCCCAGTTGGCTCAGTTCAGCAGCCTGGAAGGCATCAACACCCTGAACGACTCGGTGAATGCAATCTCCAGCAACTTCAGCTCTTCGCAGGCGCTGCAAGCTTCGTCGCTGGTAGGGCGTTCGATCATCACCCAGACCGACAAGGCCCTGGTGGATACGAGCAAGAGCATGAACGGTTCGGTGGCGGTGACTGCTGCCACCGGCAACGTCGCCATCAAGATCACCGACAAAGACGGCAACGTGGTGCGCACCATCGACATGGGCGCCCAGAGCGCCGGCACCTCGGACTTTATCTGGGATGGCAAGAACGACGCGGGTGAGGTGGCTCCAGCGGGCACCTACACCTTCGCGGCCACGACCAAGAACGACAAGGGCGATTCAGTGGCCCTGGCCACTTCGCTGCCTGCAACAGTGACCAGCGTTACATTGAGCAAGACCGGCGGCGAAATGCTGCTGAACCTTGCAGGCGGCATGGGCAGCGTCAAACTGTCGCAAATTCAGACTATCGGTACATAGAGCCGGCTAACTACGGCAGAGGGAGAGAAACATGTCTTTTAATATCGGCCTTAGCGGCCTCTATGCGGCCAACAAACAATTGGACGTGACCGGCAACAACATCGCCAACGTCGCGACCACTGGCTTCAAGTCGTCCCGTGCGGAATTCGCCGACATCTACGCCGCGTCCAAACTGGGCACCGGGCAGAACAGCATCGGCAACGGCGTGAACCTGGCGGCGGTGTCCCAGCAGTTCACCCAGGGTGACGTCAACGGCAGCGGCGGCGTGCTGGACATGGCGATCCAGGGCGGCGGCTTCTTCGTGCAGAAGGGCAGCGACGGTTCCCTGGAATACACCCGTAGCGGTGCGTTCCGCGCCGACAAAGACGGCTACATCACCAACAACACCGGCACCTCGCGCCTGCAAGGCTACGCGGCGGATGACGACGGCAAGATCATCAAAGGCGGCTTGACCGACCTGCAACTGAACTTGTCTTACCTGCCGCCGAAGGCGTCCACCAAAGTGGACTCCACCAGTAACCTGAACTCGTCGGAGCCGGTGATCAACCAGACTACCAAGCCGTTCAACCCTGCCGACACCACCACGTTTACCACTCAGTACAGCACCACCTTGTACGACTCCCAGGGCAACTCCCACGCCATGGTGCAGTACATGGTGAAAACCGACGCCAACGAGTGGAACGCCTACACGTTGATCGACGGCCGTAACCTGGATGGTTCCAAGCCGACAACGACCGGCACCACTGCTCCTGTGCCGTCGACCATTACCTTTGATGGCGCGGGTAAGCTCAAGGACGTTGTGACCGGCGGCGTGAGCAGCAAGACCTTGACACTCACTGGCTGGGTTCCAGGGTCGGTGACCGATGGTACTTGGACGCCGAACGACGCGACTGCCGGTCCTATTGCCGTGAACATGGGCAATATCACCCAGTACAACTCGGCCAGCTACCGCAACCCGCCGACCACTGACGGTTACGCTACCGGCCAGATCACCGGCCTGAAAATCGACGGCAACGGTGTACTGTTCGCCACGTTCAGCAACCAGCAGAGCAAGGCTATCGGCCAGATCTCCCTGGCCAGCTTCAACAACGAACAGGGCCTGCAACCGGCAGGCGGCACTACCTGGAGAGAGACCTTCTCCTCGGGCCAGCCGGGTTACGACACCCCGCAAGCCGGCACCCTGGGTTCGATCGTGGCCAACTCCCTGGAGAACTCCAACGTTAACCTGACCAACGAGCTGGTGGACCTGATCAAGGCCCAGAGCAACTATCAGGCGAACGCCAAGACTATCTCCACCCAGAGCACCATCATGCAGACCATCATCCAGATGACGTGATGCGGTAACGCTCCACAAAAAAGCCCCTCGCAAGAGGGGCTTTTTTATGGACGGAGGAAATGTATCTGGCAAAAAAAGCCCCCGATACACCGTAGGCATATCGAGGGCTTTTCAGCCTTGGGAAATCAGGCCCAAGGCGGATTCAGCTTATTGGCAAGCTTCGCAATCCGGCTCGTCAATCGCGCAGGCCTTTGGCACAGGTGCCGGGCCGGCTGGAGCAGCGAGTACCGAATCATCACCATGGTTGCCGCTGGACACAGCGTTCAGCTTACCGGTGTTGATGGTCGACTTCTCGGTGCTGGTCGCGGCCAGGGCACGGAGGTAGTAAGTGGTTTTCAGGCCACGGTACCAAGCCATGCGGTAGGTCACGTCCAGCTTCTTGCCCGAAGCGCCGGCGATGTACAGGTTCAGGGACTGAGCCTGGTCGATCCACTTCTGACGACGGCTGGCGGCGTCAACGATCCACTTGGTGTCCACTTCGAAGGCAGTCGCGTAGAGCTCTTTGAGTTCTTGCGGGATGCGCTCGATCTGCTGCACGGAACCGTCGTAGTACTTCAGGTCGTTGATCATGACCGAGTCCCACAGGCCGCGGGCCTTGAGGTCGCGAACCAGGTACGGGTTGATCACGGTGAATTCGCCCGACAGGTTCGATTTCACATACAGGTTCTGGTAAGTCGGTTCGATCGACTGCGACACGCCAGTGATGTTGGCGATGGTCGCGGTCGGTGCGATGGCCATGATGTTGGAGTTACGAATGCCTTTCTGCACACGGGCACGTACCGGCGCCCAGTCCAGGGATTCTTCCAGGTCAACATCGATGTACTTCTGGCCACGTTGCTCGATCAGGATCTGTTGCGAATCCAGCGGCAGGATGCCTTTGGACCACAGCGAACCCTGGAACGTCTCGTAGGCGCCGCGCTCGTCGGCCAGGTCGCAGGAAGCCTGGATCGCGTAGTAGCTGACCGCTTCCATGGACTTGTCGGCGAACTCGACTGCTGCATCCGAACCGTAAGGAATGTGTTGCAGGTACAGCGCATCCTGGAAGCCCATGATGCCCAGGCCGACCGGACGGTGCTTGAAGTTGGAGTTCTGCGCCTGTGGCACCGAGTAGTAGTTGATGTCGATTACGTTATCGAGCATGCGTACGGCGGTGTTGACGGTGCGTTCCAGCTTGGCGGTGTCCAGCTTGCCGTTGACGATGTGGTTCGGCAGGTTGATCGAGCCCAGGTTGCAAACGGCGATCTCGTCCTTGTTGGTGTTCAAGGTGATCTCGGTGCACAGGTTCGAGCTGTGAACCACGCCCACGTGCTGCTGCGGGCTGCGCAGGTTGCATGGGTCCTTGAAGGTCAGCCAAGGGTGGCCGGTTTCGAACAGCATGGACAGCATCTTGCGCCACAGGTCTTTGGCCTGGATGGTCTTGAACAGCTTGATCTTGCCTGGGTACTGGGACAGGGCTTCGTAGTACTCGTAACGCTCTTCGAAAGCCTTGCCGGTCAGGTCGTGCAGGTCCGGCACTTCGGATGGCGAGAACAGGGTCCATGGGCCGTCATCGAAGACACGCTTCATGAACAGGTCCGGGATCCAGTTGGCGGTGTTCATGTCGTGGGTGCGACGGCGGTCATCACCGGTGTTCTTGCGCAGCTCGATGAACTCTTCGATGTCCATGTGCCAGGTTTCCAGGTACGCACACACAGCGCCTTTGCGCTTGCCGCCCTGGTTGACCGCTACGGCGGTGTCGTTCACGACTTTCAGGAACGGCACGACGCCCTGCGACTTGCCGTTGGTGCCCTTGATGTACGAGCCCAAGGCACGTACCGGAGTCCAGTCGTTGCCCAGGCCGCCAGCGAATTTGGACAGCATGGCGTTGTCGTGGATTGCGTGGTAGATGCCCGACAGGTCATCCGGCACGGTGGTCAGGTAGCAGCTCGACAGCTGTGGACGCAGGGTACCGGCGTTGAACAGGGTCGGCGTCGACGACATGTAGTCGAAGGACGACAGCAGGTTGTAGAACTCGATCGCACGGTCTTCTTTGTGCTTCTCTTCGATCGCCAGGCCCATGGCCACGCGCATGAAGAACACTTGCGGCAGTTCGAAGCGGATCCCGTCCTTGTGGATGAAGTAACGGTCGTACAGGGTTTGCAGGCCCAGGTACGTGAACTGCTGGTCACGCTCGTGGTTGATCGCCTTGCCGAGTTTTTCCAGGTCGAAGGTGGCCAGGATCGGGTTCAGCAATTCGAATTCGATACCCTTGGCGATGTAGGCAGGCAGGGCCTTGGCGTATAGGTCAGCCATCTCGTGGTGGGTGGCGCTGTCGGCCACGCCCAGGAAGCCCAGGCCTTCGGCACGCAGGGTGTCCATCAGCAGGCGCGCGGTCACGAACGAGTAGTTCGGCTCACGTTCAACCAGAGTACGGGCGGTCATCACCAGGGCGGTGTTGACGTCGGTCAGGGCCACGCCGTCGTACAGGTTCTTCAGGGTTTCGCGCTGGATCAGGTCACCATCGACTTCTTCCAGGCCTTCGCAGGCCTCGGTGATGATGGTGTTCAGGCGGCCCAGGTCCAGCGGTGCAAACGAACCGTCGGCCAGGGTGATGCGGATCGACGGGTGCGCTTGCACGGCGGCTTCTTCGGCCGGGGTGCGCACGGCACGCTCCTTGGAGCGGGCGTCGCGGTAGATCACGTAGTCGCGTGCGACTTTCTGCTCGCCGGCACGCATCAGGGCCAGTTCGACCTGGTCCTGGATTTCTTCGATGTGGATCGTGCCGCCCGATGGCATGCGACGCTTGAAGGTCGCGGTGACTTGTTCGGTCAGGCGGGCAACGGTGTCGTGGATGCGCGACGAAGCGGCAGCGGTGCCGCCTTCAACTGCAAGAAACGCTTTGGTGATGGCGACGGTGATTTTGTCATCGGTGTAAGGAACGACAGTGCCGTTACGCTTGATCACGCGCAGTTGGCCAGGTGCAGTGGCGGACAGATCCATATTCGAATCTGCTGCCTGCGGCACGGAGCCCTGCGGGTTCTCGCGAGTTGTGTCGGTTTGCATGGGGGGTTGTCTCCACATTCTGTATTTATTTGGGCACCATCAAGGTGCCCACCGTTCCGTCCTGAAGCATTTACAACAGGCCTGGGCCTGGCATAACAACTTCGGGACAGGAGGAAGGGGGCTGTTCGCGCCGCTTCCATGCCGAAGTCTTCGGTTCGGGGCTTGAATGCCCTTGGCCGTATTCCTGATGGGTGACAGTTGCCAGCTTCCAGCACTGCAACACCCGTACCGTTTTCCGCTGTTGGAGCTTGAAAACGGCTGCCATCCGCTTGAGCGGTTTGGGCTTTCAAAAAATGCTTGGGTTCGACCAAACAGGAGCAAGAAAGGGCTTGAGTTTCTTGTCTGATTTGTGTTGGGTCTTTTCGCTCAAAACCCTACATGTAGGGTTTTTTTAGCGCCGAGGTACAAGATAATGCGTTTTGGGGGGCTTAGCAACGCACTGCCTGTGGATAACGCTGTGGGTAAAATGTGTATGAAACGTAGAACACCCGTGTAGGCCGCAGTGCTGCTGGATTCGGCCGTTTGTCACTGAATATTCCAAGTTAAAAACAGCCGGTTGGATTTTTGAGGGCGCGAACCCTATCACAAAAAAACGCGATCACCGAATGGATTTACCGGCTTGTGTTTGAGGGTTGGGGCATGGCTACAATCGACCTTCAATAGAGGCAGTAGTGTGCTTCCCGTACATGACAATAATTAGAATCGAGGTAGCGCATGGAGCAAGAAGCCTGGCAAATCCTGATCGTCGAGGATGACGAGCGATTGGCTGAACTGACCCGTGAGTACCTGGAAAGCAACGGCCTGCGCGTGGCGGTCGAAGGCGACGGAGCCCTGGCCGCCGCGCGGATCATCGCCGAGCAACCCGACCTGGTGATCCTCGACCTGATGTTGCCCGGCGAAGATGGCCTGAGCATCTGCCGCAAGGTACGCGAGCGCTACGATGGGGTGATCCTGATGCTCACCGCCCGCACCGACGACATGGACCAAGTGCTGGGCCTGGACATGGGCGCCGATGACTACGTGTGCAAGCCCGTGCGCCCGCGCCTGTTGCTGGCGCGCATTCAGGCGCTGCTGAGGCGCAGCGAGCCGGCCGAACCCGCCACTGTGGAAAACCAGCGGCGCCTGCAATTCGGCCCATTGGTAGTAGACAACGCCCTGCGCGAAGCCTGGCTGCACGACGGCAGTATCGAACTGACCAGCGCCGAATTCGACCTGCTGTGGCTGCTGGTGGCGAATGCCGGACGCATCTTGTCCCGCGAAGAAATCTTTATCGCCCTGCGCGGCATCGGCTATGACGGCCAGGACCGCTCCATCGATGTGCGCATCTCACGCATCCGCCCGAAAATCGGCGACGATCCGATCCATCCGCGCCTGATCAAGACCATTCGCAGCAAAGGCTACCTGTTCGTCCCCGAAGCCTGCGCCGACGTGCCGCTGTGAACTCGATCTTCCTGCGCATCTATGGCGGCATGTGCGCGGCGCTGATCCTGGTGGCGCTGCTGGGCGTGCTGGCCCTGCACCTGCTTAACGAGGTGCGCAGTGGTCAGTACCGCGAGCGCCTGGCCCACGGCACCTTCGCCCTGATGGGCGACAACCTGCAGCCCATGAGCGCCATCGAACGCCAACGCGCCCTGGCAGTGTGGGAGCGTTTGCTGGGCATCCCCCTGGAGCTGCGCAGCCTCACCGACGCGCAGTTGGACCTCAGCCAGCGCAACCGCCTGCAACGCGGCCAGGTACTGGTCGAGCAGACTGGGCCCCATGCCGCCCGGGTGCTGCGCCTGGTCAGCGATAAAGAGCAATGGGTGCTGACGGGTGAGGTGCAGCAGATCAGCGAACAGCTGGCCCGTGCGACTATTTACCTGCTGGCCGACGAATTGGTGCGCTTCCCCGTGGCCGAGCAGCCGCAACGGTTGGCGGATATAAAGCAAGCCAAGGGCTTTGGCTTTGAAATGCACCTGATGACCCTCGATCAGGCCGACATGGACGACGACCAGCGCCGTCGTGTGTCGGAGGGTGACACGGTGATGGCCCTGGGCAAGGGCGGCGACTCGATCCGCGTGTTCTCCGGCATCGTTGGCACGCCCTGGGTACTGGAACTTGGCCCGCTGTATCAAATGAACCCGTATCCGGTGCAATGGCTGGTCCTTATCGCCTTGATCGGCCTGACCCTGATCGGCCTCATCGTCTATTTATTGGTACGCCAGCTTGAGCGCCGGCTCCGTGGCCTGGAAGCCGCGGCGACACGCATCGCCAAGGGCAACCTGGAAGTGCGCGTGCCCGCCCGGGGCGCGGACTCGGTGGGCCGCCTCGCCGCCGCCTTCAATGGCATGGCCGAGCACTTGCAGCAATTGCTGGCGATCCAGCGCGAGCTCGTGCGTGCGGTGTCCCACGAACTGCGCACACCGGTGGCGCGCCTGCGCTTCGGCCTGGAGATGATCGGCGATGCTGCCACCCCCGAGGCCCGGCGCAAGTACCTGGAAGGCATGGACGGCGATATCCAGGACCTTGATGGCCTGGTGGATGAAATGCTCACCTACGCACGGCTCGAACAGGGCGCGCCGCAGCTGACTTTTCAGCGGGTCGACCTTAATGCGTTGCTGGATCAGGTGATTGGCGAATTATCGCCACTGCGTGCGCAGGTGGCGGTGGCGCGGGGAATCTGCTTGTCATCGGCCCATTGGGACGACGCCTGGGTCGACGCCGAGCCCCGCTATTTGCACCGCGCCCTGCAAAACCTGGTGAGCAACGCAATGCGCCATGCCAAGGGCCAGGTGCTGATCAGTTATCAGGTGGGTCAGGTGCGCTGTCGCATCGATGTGGAGGACGACGGCCCTGGTGTGCCGGAAAGTGCATGGGAGCGTATCTTTACGCCGTTCCTGCGACTGGACGACAGCCGCACCCGCGCTTCCGGCGGCCACGGTCTGGGCTTGTCGATTGTGCGGCGGATCATCTATTGGCACGGCGGGCGGGCGCTGATCAGCAAGAGCAACAATCTGGGCGGGGCGTGCTTCAGCCTGAGTTGGCCGAGGGATCAGGACAAAACCTGACACCCTCGACTTGCCCCCGATAGCGATCAATCAGGCACCCACGGCCACCAGGCTCAACAACTGCCCGTCATCCACCGCAAACTGCCCAGTCAGCTCCTTGCCGTGGCACCACTCGCTGGACAGGTCAGTCAGCAGCCGCAAGCGCACATGGCCGGCCTCGGTCCATTCAACCAGCTCGGCATGCTCAAAATAGAAGCGCTTCTGCACAATCGGGTAGAGCGCCTTGAACAGGCTTTCCTTGACCGAAAACGTCAGCGTCACCAGCAACGCAATCTGCTCTCGCGGCACGTTGGCCATCCGTTGCAGCTCATCAGTCGTCAGAATTTCCCCGGCCAGCCGCTCCGCCCGTTCCAGCGTCAGTACATTTTCCAGGTCCATTCCCAGCCCGCGCCATTGCGCCTTGTACCCGACAACCGCCGCCGCATGCCCGGTGCTGTGGGTGATGGAGCCACTGATGTGCCCAGGCCAGACCGGTGCACGGTCTTCGCCGATGGCCGGGACACATTCAATTTGGTCAAGCTGTTGCAGGGCTGCGCGGGCGCACAGGCGACCGGCCAGGAACTCGGCCTGGCGCTTGGCCACCGAGCGCTGGATGCTCGCCGGTGGCGGCACGGCGCAGTGCTGGAAATCACCCGCCGCCAACAACGCCGGGTCGAAGCGGGTGCCGATAAACACCGTGCCCGGTAAAGGTTCGGGCAGCGGCCAGTGGTCGTTGAGTGGGGTGCAGCAAGCAGGTAGACGGTTCATGGGCGGTAGTTTGCCGAGTTGAGGCGCCAGAGGATAGCCCGCAGCGGTGTGCCGCCTGTTCAGGGGGAGTTCAGGGGCGTTTGCGTAGGCTGGTTCCAACAGCCAAACGCGTATGAGGTAACACCATGACTGCGATCAAAAAGCTGATGTTGGCGTTGACCATGCTTAGTGCCACCGCCGGGGTCCAGGCCTCTGATGGTGACTTTGCCGCATTCGGTCGCGAGAAAACCAAGAAAACCAGCACCTTGATTCAACGCGTCAGCTTTGATGACGCAAGCAGTCAGCCTGCGCCTTGGGGCCAGTCACTGGGCGTTACTGCACCACAGCCGGCGTACCGCACCGGTATTGCGCACCTGAGCGGCCGGTTCAATGGCATTAAACTGCGCCCGCAAGACCTGCAGGGCCGCTATGATGTCCCCCTGTCGGACAGTTGACTTGCTTTGGAGAGCCTTATGAAATTGCTGGTGGTGGAAGATGAGGCGCTGCTGCGTCATCACCTGTTTACCCGCCTGACCGACAGCGGCCACGTGGTCGAGGCTGTGGCCAATGCCGAAGAGGCGCTGTACCAGACCGGTCAATTCAACCATGACCTGGCGATCATCGACCTCGGCTTGCCCGGCATGGGCGGCCTGGACCTGATCCGCCAACTGCGCAGCCAGGCCAAGACGTTTCCGATCCTGATCCTCACCGCGCGCGGCAACTGGCAGGACAAGGTCGAAGGCCTGGCCGCCGGCGCCGACGACTACGTGGTCAAACCGTTTCAGTTCGAAGAGCTGGAGGCGCGCATGAACGCCTTGCTGCGTCGCTCCAGCGGGTTCACCCAGTCGACTATCGTTGCCGGGCCCTTGCTGCTGGACCTCAACCGCAAGCAAGCGTCCCTCGACGAACAACCGCTGGCGCTGACTGCCTACGAATACCGCATCCTTGAATACTTGATGCGCCACCACCAGCAAGTCGTCGCCAAAGATCGCTTGATGGAACAGCTCTACCCGGATGACGACGAGCGCGATCCAAACGTCATTGAAGTCTTGGTCGGTCGCCTGCGCCGCAAGCTGGAAGGCCCGGCCGGGTTCAAGCCGATCGACACCGTGCGTGGCCTGGGCTACCTGTTCAATGAGCGCTGCCGTTGATCCGCTCGTTACGCGTGCGCTTGATGCTGGCGGCCGCGACCTTGGCCGTGTTGTTTATGCTCGGCCTGCTACCGGCCATGCAGGGCGCGTTCAGCCTGGCGTTGCAGGATTCCATCGAGCAGCGCCTGGCGTCGGACGTGACGACGCTGATCTCCGCCGCGCGGGTCGAAAATAATCGTCTGATGATGCCGGCGCAGTTGCCGGACGAACGTTTCAACCTCACCGACAGCCGCTTGCTCGGCTATATCTACGACCGCGAAGGCCACCTGGTGTGGCGCTCGCGGGCGACTCGGGAAGAAAACATCAATTACAAGCCGCGCTATGACGGACGCGGCAATGAGTTTGCGCGGATTCGCGAGGCGGACGGCCAGGAGTTCTTCGTCTACGACGTGGAAGTCAAACTGCTCGGCGGCAAGAGCGCGGCGTTCAGTATCGTTGCCCTGCAACCGGTGCGTGAATATCAGTTGACCCTCGAAGGCCTGCGCGAAAACCTCTACCTGGGCTTCGGTGCCGCCTTGCTGGTGCTGCTCACATTGTTGTGGCTGGGCCTGACCTGGGGTTTGCAAGCCCTGCGGCGCTTGAGCCAAGAGCTTGACCAGATCGAAGGCGGCACCCGCGAAAGCCTGTCCGAACAACACCCGCGCGAACTGCTGCGCCTCACCGGTTCCCTTAACCGCTTGCTGCACAGCGAGCGTGAACAACGGGCGCGGTACCGCGACTCACTCGATGACCTGGCCCACAGCTTGAAAACGCCGCTCGCGGTGTTGCAAGGCGTGAGCGAAGACATGGCCAAGCGCCCCGAAGACCGCGACCAGGCCTGGGTGCTGCAATCGCAGATCGAGCGTATGAGCCAGCAGATCAGCTACCAGTTGCAGCGCGCCAGCCTGCGCAAAAGCGGCCTGGTACGCCATCAGGTGCGCCTGGAACCGGTGCTGCAAAGCCTGTGCGATACGCTGGGCAAGGTCTATCGCGACAAGGGTGTCAGGGTGTCCTTTGAGTTGCCGCACGCCTGCGACGTACCGATCGAGAAGGGCGCCCTGCTCGAATTGCTCGGCAACCTGCTGGAAAACGCCTATCGACTGTGCCTGAGCGAAGTGCGCGTCAGCCTGACGGAGAATCTCGAAGGCATCGAGTTGTGCATCGAAGATGATGGGCCAGGCGTGCCGCCCGACCAGCGCGCGCGGATTCTGCAACGGGGCGAGCGGCTGGACCGCCAGCATCCAGGGCAGGGGATTGGGTTGGCGGTGGTCAAGGACATCATCGAAAGCTACGGCGCGCGGCTGACCTTGGGGGATTCGCCGTTGGGTGGGGCGGCGTTCAAGATTCATTTTCCGGCAGTGTAGTCTGTAGTGCCTGGGCTGGCTCTATCGAGGGCAAGTCGAATCGTCGCACCGCCCCTCCCACCTTTGACTGTGTTCACAAAGTTTGATGTGTGAATAAATTCAAAATGTGGGAGGGGCGGTGCGACGATTCGACTTGCCCCCGATGAGGCCCTCACACACAACACACTTCTAACTCTCCTGCGCGCGATAGGCCCCCGGCGTCAGCCCCGTCCACTTCTTGAACGCCCGATGAAACGCCGACGGCTCGGAAAACCCCAACTGCTCGGCAATCTCCTGCAACGACAAATCCGCCCGTCCCAGATGGTAGATGGCGATGTCCCGTCGCAATTCATCCTTGAGCGCCTGAAAGCTGGTGCCTTCTTCACGCAAATGCCGACGCAGGGTTTGCGGGCTGATGTGCAGGTGCTGCGCAACGGCTTCCAGGTCTGGCCAGGGCGTGCGGTCGCGGCTCAGCAAGCGACGCAACTGGCTGCTCAAGCTGTCGCCTTCGTCCGGGCGTGACAGCAGGTCGGCGGGGGAGCGCTCCAGAAAGTGCTTGAGGGTGCGCTCGTCCTGTAACAGCGGCAGGCTCAGGTAGCGGGCGGGAAATACCAGGCTGCTGCTCGGTGCGCCAAACACCTGGGTGCAGGGAAACAGCAGGTCATATTCCCCGGCGTGGGCAGGCATCGGGTAACTGAACGTGGCCTGGTGCAAGCGAATACGCTGGCCGATCAGCCAACTGCCCAGGCGATGCCAGATCACCAGCAGGCATTCGCTGAGGAAGTGATCCGGGTCCCAGAGTTGTGAGTCATCCAGGCTCAGTCGGGCCATTTCGCCTTCCCGCGTCAGCTGCCAGCGCGGGCCTTGCGGGAATAGGCTATAAAATAATAAGCCGCGTTCCAGAGCCTTCTCCAGGGTGCGGCAGTGGATCAACGCATGGCACATCATGGCGAAGGTGCCACGTTTGCTTGGGCCGTCGGCAAAACCCAGGTACTCGTCGTCCAATGCCAACCAGAGCATTTGCAACAGCCGGGTAAATTGCTCCGGCGCCATTCGGGCGCGAGGTTCAGTCAGCAGCTCCGGGGTGATGCCCAGTTGTTGCAGCAGGCCCGAATAATCGTAACCGGCCCGACGCGCACCGCCGAGGGCGGCCCGGGCGTAGTGACTGGCGATGGTACGTTCACGCATGCGGGGCCCTCGTCCATGGAATGGCGGATGGTAGTGAGCACCCGGCAGGGCGACAAGGCGGATATCCGCCAAATTGTAGGACGCGATTGGGCGCAGTGGCGGAAACTCGCCAACAGATCTGGCGCTTGGGAGGGCGCCTGAAAACCCTCAGCCCTTATGCCTGAAGGCGTTTGGCGTTTTTCGGCAAAGTGGCACGACGTTTGCGATAAGGATTACAGCGCAGGCCTGAACCTACAGGCTTCGCAAACAACAAATCCCTCCAGTGCAGGAGGGTTCGCAATTCAAGTGTCGTGGGCAATGGCGGATATTTGCCACACGGGACGATTGAGGAATTTTGCAATGACGACTCGTCAGCCAATCTACAAATCCCTGTATTTCCAGGTGATCGTTGCAATTGTTATCGGTATTTTGCTCGGTCACTTCTACCCGCAGACCGGTGTGGCCCTCAAGCCGCTGGGTGACGGGTTTATCAAACTGATCAAAATGGTCATCGCCCCGATCATCTTCTGCACCGTTGTCAGCGGCATCGCTGGCATGCAAAGCATGAAATCGGTCGGCAAAACCGGCGGCTACGCGCTGCTGTACTTCGAAATTGTTTCCACCGTTGCCCTGCTGATCGGCCTGATCGTGGTGAACGTTGTGCAACCGGGCGCCGGCATGCACATCGACGTCGCGACCCTGGACGCTTCCAAAGTCGCGGCCTACGTGACCGCCGGTAAAGACCAGAGCATCGTCGGCTTTATCCTCAACGTGATTCCGAACACCATCGTCGGCGCCTTCGCCAACGGCGATATCCTGCAAGTGCTGATGTTCTCGGTGATCTTCGGTTTCGCCCTGCATCGCCTGGGTGCCTACGGCAAGCCGGTGCTGGACTTCATCGATCGCTTCGCCCACGTGATGTTCAACATCATCAACATGATCATGAAGCTCGCGCCAATCGGTGCCCTGGGCGCCATGGCGTTCACCATCGGTGCCTACGGCGTAGGTTCCCTGGTGCAGTTGGGCCAACTGATGATCTGCTTCTACATCACGTGCCTGCTGTTTGTGCTGGTGGTGCTGGGTGGTATCTGCCGCGCTCACGGTTTCAGCGTGATCAAGTTGATCCGCTACATCCGTGAAGAGCTGCTGATCGTGCTGGGTACTTCCTCCTCGGAATCCGCGCTGCCACGCATGCTGATCAAGATGGAGCGTCTGGGTGCGAAGAAATCCGTAGTGGGCCTGGTCATCCCGACTGGCTACTCCTTCAACCTCGACGGTACTTCGATCTACCTGACCATGGCTGCCGTGTTCATCGCCCAGGCGACTGACACCCACATGGACATCACCCACCAGATCACCCTGCTGCTGGTGCTGCTGCTGTCCTCCAAAGGCGCAGCTGGCGTGACCGGTTCGGGCTTCATCGTACTGGCTGCAACCCTGTCGGCCGTAGGCCACCTCCCGGTTGCCGGCCTGGCGCTGATCCTGGGTATCGACCGCTTCATGTCCGAAGCCCGCGCACTGACCAACCTGGTCGGTAACGCGGTTGCCACTATCGTTGTGGCCAAGTGGGTCAAGGAACTGGACACCGACAAGCTGCAAAGCGAGCTGGCGTCCGGCGGTACCGGTATCTCGGAAACCCGCGAAATCGATGACCTGGGCGTGGCCGAAGGCCCGGCACCTGTCGTCAAGTAAGTCGCCGATGGCGTGAATCCGCGCCAACAGCTATCCGCAAACGCCCCGACTGGTTCGGGGCGTTTGCGTTTCTGCCCGGCCACTTTTGAATCGGTTTGCTTTACAGTAAATGAATACTTCATCAACAACGCTGGCGGGAGACTGAATGGACAGTGTGGATTTGAATGTCCTGCGCAGCGTGCTGGAATGGCGCCGCGCCGGGCAGCGAGTGGTGTTGTACAGCGTGGTCCAGACCTGGGGCAGCGCACCGCGTCCACCGGGGGCGATGCTGGCCCTGAGGGGCGATGGGGTGGTGATTGGCTCGGTCTCCGGCGGTTGCATCGAGGATGACTTGATCGCCCGGCTACAGGACGGCCGCTTGCCCGATGACGGCCCGCCGGTGCAGTTGGTGACCTACGGCGTCACCCGCGATGAGGCGGCGCGTTTTGGCTTGCCCTGCGGCGGTACGCTGCGCCTGACCGAAGAGCGGGTGGACGACTGGGGCTGGGTCTCGCAGCTGCTGGCGCGCTGCGAGGATCATCAGATTGTTGCGCGGGAGCTTGATCTGGCAACTGGCGAAGTGACCCTCAGTGGCGCGAGCAAGACCGATGTGGTCACGTTCGACGGCGAACGCCTGCGCGCCATCTACGGCCCACGCTGGCGCCTGCTGCTGATTGGCGCCGGGCAGCTGTCGCGCTATGTGGCAGAAATGGCGCGCCTGCTGGATTTCGAAGTGCTGATCTGCGACCCACGCGAAGAGTTCGTGTACGGCTGGGAAGAGCAACATGGCCGCTTTGTGCCGGGCATGCCCGATGAAGCGGTGCTGAATATCCAGACCGACGAACGCACGGCCATTGTCTGCCTCACCCACGACCCGCGCCTGGACGATATGGCGTTGCTGACGGCGTTGAATTCCAGTGCCTTCTATATCGGCGCGCTAGGTTCACGGGTCAATACCCAAAAGCGCCGCGAAAACCTCGCCGCGCTGGGTCTGTCGGCAGAGGCGATTGCCCGTTTGCATGGGCCGATTGGCTTGCATATCGGCAGTCACACGCCGGCGGAAATTGCGCTGTCGCTGCTGGCGGAAATTGTCGCGATCAAGAACGGCGTGGCGCCGATGCAGAAAAAACCGTTGCCGGCGGTGGCTGAGTGACCGTGATGGCTATTGTGCTGGCGGCGGGGCAGGGCAGCCGGTTCCGTGCCGAGACGGGTCAGGACAAACTCTTGGCACAATGTATCGGCCTGGACGGCGTGACGCGGCCAATGATCGAGCAGGTGCTGATGAATTTGCCGGCGCGTGTAGTGGATCGCTGGGTGGTGACCTCGCCGGGGCGTGTGGAGGTTATCCGCTTGGCCGAGGCTTATGGCTGTCAGGTCTTGCTGTTGCAATCAGCGGGGATGGGCGACAGCATCGCGGCTGCGGTTGCGGCCAGTGCATCAGCCGAGAGTTGGCTGGTGGTCTTGGGCGATATGCCGTTTATCCAGCCAGCGAGTATTGAGCGCGTGATTGGCGCGGTGTCGGCAGAGCGTATTAGTGTGCCGGTGCAGCTGGGGCAGTATGGGCATCCCGTCGCGTTTGGCCGGGCGTTCGGGCCGCACCTGATGGCGCTGACCGGTGATCGCGGTGCCAAGCTGTTGTTTGACCAGGCAGTGTTGCGGGAGGTGCAGGTGGAGGATCCAGGCGTGTTGTGGGATGTGGACGTGCCCGCGAGGTTGCAATACCGATAAATCGGCAGATAAAAAAAGCCCCGCCTGATCACTCAGGCGGGGCTTTTTTAGTAGCTACTGGAATCAGACGAGGGATTAGTCTCGTGCTTCTGTTTCCTGAGCTGCCGCAGCGGCGGCCTCAGCTTCCTTGCGACGGCGACGCACTTCACGTGGGTCGTTCGGCGCACGGCCGTTTTCGGTCAGGGCGCTGGCCGGTGCGGCTTCAACCACCGGGGCGGCGACTTCGGCAACCACTGGCGCTTCAACCACTGGCGCGGCCTCAACGACTGGGGCTGGCTCGACAACCACGGCTTCGACAACCGGCGCTGGCGCTTCTTCTACAACAGGTGCTGGAGCAGGTGCTTCAACCGGGGCGGCAGGTTCGGCAGTCCACTGGAAGGCGGTCTGTTCTTCGCGAACTTCACGCACCGCCGGGGCAGCTTCTTCGGCAGCCGGGGCTTGAACCGGAGCTTCTGCTACGGCTTCAACCACTGGTTGAGGCTCAGCAGCCGGTGCAGGTTCAACGGCAACCACTTCGGTTTCTGGCTGTGCGTCGCGAACCGGTGCTACTTCCACTTCCACTTCCGGAACCACTGGGGCTTCGATCGGGGTGGTGGCTTCGACAGCAGGGGCTTCAACAACTGGAGCTTCAACCACTGGGGCCTCGGCAACGGGTGCTTCTTCTACAGCAGGAGCTTCAACCGCGGCGGTAGCGCGTTCAGCTTGCTCGTGAGCCTGGGCTTCAGCAGGTGCGCTGATGACCGAGCTGGCAACGGCAGCGGTAACGGCCAAGCCGGCAGCCAGTTCGGCACCTGTTGGTTCGTTGGCTTCGTGGGTCGCGCCTTCAGCGTTCTCGCCGGTCTCTTCCGAGCCTTCGATCACGTTGCCGTTCGCATCACGCTGACGCTCACGACGGTTGCTGCGACGACGCTGGCCACGGGAGCGGCGGCGTGGACGATCGCCTTCGGCGTTGTCCTGACCGTCTTCCTGCAGTTGCTCTTCGCCGGTCAGTACTTCTTCTTCGTCACTGGCAGCAGCAGCTTGCTCGGCGCGTGGTTGACGCTCCTCACGCGGTGGGCGCGGCTGGCGCTCTTCACGTGGGGCGCGCTCTTCACGCGGCTGGCGGGCCGGACGCTCTTCGGTGGTTGCAGCGGCGGCGGCAACGGCAGGTGCAGCGTCCAGTGGCTCACGCAGTTCACGCACGCGTTCTTCACGCTCGCCACGCGGTTTGCGATCTTCACGCGGAGCACGTGGGGTACGTGGTGCGCGCTCTTCACGCGGTGCACGTTCTTCACGGGCTACGGCCGGGGTTTCTTCACGGGCTTCGCGAGGTGCGCGCTCTTCACGTGGCGCGCGTTCTTCACGCGGTGCACGTTCTTCGCGAGGCTTGCGCTCTTCGTCACGGCGACCGTTGCGGTTACGGCTTTGCTGACGGCCGTTGCGACGCTCTTCGTTACGTGCAGGGCGCTCGGAAGCTGGTTTTTCAACCACAACCGGAGCCGCAGGCTCTTCCTTGGTGGCGAACAGGCTGACCAGCGACTTCACCAGGCCTTTGAACAGGCTTGGCTCAGGCAGGGCGGCTGGCGCGGCAACCGGGGCGGCAGCTTCAACCGGGACCGGTGCGTTGGCACGGGCTGGCGCGGTTTTCACGGCAGCTTCCTGGCGAACCAGGGTGCGGGTCGCGGCGGCCGGCTGGACTTCTTCCACTTCGGCGGCGGCAGCGGCGATTTCATAGCTGGACTGGCCGCTGTGGGCTTCCGGGCTGTCGTCACGCAGGCGCTGTACTTCGAAGTGCGGCGTTTCGAGATGATCGTTCGGCAGGATCACGATACGAGCACGGGTGCGCAGTTCGATCTTGGTGATCGAGTTGCGTTTTTCGTTGAGCAGGAAGGCGGCAACCGGAATCGGCACTTGGGCGCGAACTTCGGCGGTGCGGTCTTTCAGGGCTTCTTCTTCGATCAGGCGCAGGATCGCCAGGGACAGCGATTCAACGTCACGGATGATGCCGGTGCCGTTGCAACGCGGGCAGACGATGCCGCTGCTTTCGCCCAGGGATGGACGCAGGCGCTGACGGGACATCTCCAGCAGGCCGAAGCGCGAGATGCGGCCGACCTGTACGCGGGCACGGTCAGCTTCCAGGCATTCGCGGACTTTCTCTTCCACGGCGCGCTGGTTCTTGGCAGGGGTCATGTCGATGAAGTCGATCACGATCAGGCCGCCGATGTCACGCAGGCGCAGTTGGCGGGCGATTTCTTCAGCCGCTTCCAGGTTGGTCTGCAGGGCGGTTTCTTCGATGTCGCTGCCTTTGGTCGCACGCGCCGAGTTGATGTCGATGGACACCAGGGCTTCGGTCGGGTCGATCACGATGGAGCCGCCGGAAGGCAGTTCGACCACGCGCTGGAAGGCGGTCTCGATCTGGCTTTCGATCTGGAAACGGTTGAACAGCGGAACGCTGTCTTCGTACAGCTTGATCTTGCTGGCGTACTGCGGCATCACCTGGCGGATGAAGGTCAGGGCTTCGTCCTGAGCTTCAACGCTGTCGATCAGCACTTCGCCGATGTCCTGGCGCAGGTAATCGCGGATGGCGCGGATGATCACGTTGCTTTCCTGGTAGATCAGGAACGGCGCGGAACGATCCAGGGACGCTTCTTTGATGGCGGTCCACAGTTGCAGCAGGTAGTCGAGGTCCCACTGCATTTCTTCGCTGCTGCGGCCCAGGCCGGCAGTACGAACGATCAGACCCATGTCGGCTGGTGCGATCAGGCCGTTCAGCGCTTCACGCAGTTCGTTGCGCTCTTCGCCTTCGATGCGACGGGAGATACCGCCGGCACGTGGGTTGTTCGGCATCAGCACCAGGTAACGGCCGGCCAGGGAGATGAAGGTGGTCAGGGCAGCGCCCTTGTTGCCACGTTCTTCTTTTTCGACCTGGACGATGACTTCCTGGCCTTCGCTCAGGACGTCCTTGATATTCACGCGGCCTTCAGGAGCTTTCTTGAAGTATTCGCGGGAGATTTCTTTGAGGGGCAGGAAGCCGTGGCGCTCGGAGCCGAAATCGACAAAGGCAGCCTCAAGGCTTGGTTCGATGCGAGTAATACGGCCTTTATAGATGTTGGCCTTCTTCTGCTCGCGTGCACCGGATTCGATGTCCAGGTCGTAGAGGCGCTGGCCATCTACCAGTGCAACACGCAACTCTTCGGGTTGAGTTGCGTTAATCAGCATTCTTTTCATGTTGTACCGTCGGTTTCCGGGCTGCCGGAAACGGCGTTCGGCACACACGACTTCTCACGGTCGGTGTCAGGTGCGTCAAGAGTGGTTGGCCACTCCAGTGTCCAGCAAAATCGGCCAATGTGGGCCGGTATCGCGACGGACGCGTCCTGCTTGTTAGCGGTGGTGACAAAGGCACCACTTCAACAAAAGCTAAGGTCAGGAGGAGGAATCAACCGGCGACTGTGGACGAGATGAAGCGTCTAAATATAAGCCTAGTGCTACACGGTCCGACGGTTGTGCATCTCCACCCTACACGTATCCCTGATAATTCGGGTGCTGCCGCGCGCAGAATCCGCAGCGGGTTGGCATTTACCGTGTTCTCCAATGGGGAGTTCACGCTCATGGCTAAACAAGACTGAATGTGGGCGACTGCGCTCACACTCAGCTCTTAACAGGCGTTGTTTCCGAAGCATTCGCCGTGGTCTGGCACAAGACTGACTGCACTTTGTGAACTGGCCGTAAATATCGGCGCAGAACGCGAGTATTCACTCTGCTTTCTGCACTCGCTTCAGGCCTCATGTCACCTGCGCTTGTTACAATCTCGAACCTTCCAGGGTGACGAAAGCCCCGTAGGACGGCCTCGCGTCCTGATGAATTGCGATGGTCAGGGCCGGCAGTTTGCCGCAAGTCCTCTGTCCAGGCCGCTTTTGGCGGCGTTCGCGACTATAGCAGCAATGATTAAGTGCTTCAATTCCATAAAAAATTGTTATCATCGCCGCCATGACGACTACCGCCCCCCAGACCCCCAGCGTCCAGCTGCTTGAGGTCTCGCCGGAATATGCCGGCCAACGCATCGACAACTTTCTCCTGGCCAGGCTCAAAGGCGTGCCCAAGACCTTGATTTACCGCATTTTGCGTAAAGGCGAAGTACGCGTGAACAAGGGTCGGATCAAGCCCGAGTACAAGCTGCAGGCGGGCGATATCGTCCGTGTGCCGCCGGTACGCGTGCCTGAGCGGGACGAACCTGTGCCCCTGGCCCAGGGCCTGCTGCAACGCCTTGAGGCGTCGATTGTCTTCGAAGACAACAAGCTCATCGTGATCAACAAGCCCTGCGGCATTGCGGTCCATGGTGGCAGCGGCCTGACGTTCGGGGTGATCGAAGCCTTTCGTCAGTTGCGCCCTGACGCCAAGGAGTTGGAGTTGGTCCACCGATTGGACCGCGACACCTCCGGGCTGTTGATGATCGCCAAAAAACGCAGCATGTTGCGCCACCTGCACACCGCCCTGCGTGGTGATGGCGTGGACAAGCGCTACATGGCGCTGGTGCGTGGCAACTGGGCCAGCTCCATCAAAAGCGTTCGTGCACCGTTGCAGAAGAGCAACCTGCGTTCCGGCGAGCGTATGGTTGAAGTGGACGAGGAGGGCAAAGAAGCCCTGACCCTGTTCAAGGTGCTGCGCCGCTTCGGTGACTTCGCCACTATGGTCGAGGCCAAGCCGGTGACTGGCCGTACCCACCAGATTCGTGTGCACACCTTGCATGCGGGCCACTGCATCGCTGGCGATACCAAATACGGCGACGAAGACTTTTCCAAGGAAATTCGGGACTTGGGCGGTAAGCGCCTGTTTCTCCATGCCTACATGCTGACTGTACCGCTGCCGGATGGTGGCGAACTGAAATTGCAGGCGCCGGTGGACGAGATGTGGGCCAAGACCGTGGAGCGTTTGAGTGTCGCACCTTGACTACAAGCTGCTGATTTTTGATTGGGACGGGACGCTGGCCAACTCCATTGGTCGCATTGTCGAGTCGATGCACATGGCGTCCACCCGCTCAGGCTTTGCGCTGTGCAGCGACTTGGCGGTCAAGGGCATTATTGGTCTGGGCCTGCCTGAAGCGATCCGTACCCTGTACCCCGAAATCAGTGACGCTGAACTGATCGCCTTTCGCGAACATTACGCTGATCACTACATTGCGCTGGAAGCTGAGCCTTCGCCGCTGTTTGAGGGCGTTGTGCAATCGCTGGAGGTGTTTCGCGCCGAGGGTTATCACTTGGCTGTCGCCACCGGCAAGGCCCGGCGCGGGCTGGATCGGGTGCTCAAGGCTCATGGCTGGGAAAATTACTTCGACATCACCCGCGCAGCGGATGAAACCGCCAGCAAACCTCACCCTCTGATGCTGGAGCAGATCCTGGCTCATTGCGGCGTGTCGCCGCGTCAGGCGCTGATGGTGGGCGATGCCTCCTTCGACCTGATGATGGCGCGCAACGCTGGCATGGACAGCGTTGCGGTCAGCTATGGCGCCCAGGCTGCCGAGGCCTTGCAGCAATACGAGCCCCGGCTGACGATTGATCATTTTTCCGAATTGCAGGCCTGGCTGAGTCGGGCCCAATAAGTCTTTGCTGGGGTTGATGGTATGAGTGACGAGTGGAAAGCGCCTGAAAAGGCTGGAAGTAGTGACGATAAAAGCTGGAAGCTGCTGGAGAAAACCCTCCTGGCTGGCGTCCAGGAGCAGCGTCGCGCACGGCGTTGGGGGATCTTCTTCAAGCTGCTGACCTTCACGTATCTGTTGCTCATGCTGGCGCTGTTCAGTCCGCTGATGGATATGGAGAAAAGCGCAACCCGTGGCGCCAACTACACCGCGTTGATCGAAGTGCGCGGCGTGATTGCCGACAAGGAGCCAGCCAGCGCCGATAACATCGTCGGCAGCCTGCGCGCTGCCTTCGAAGATCCCAAGGTCAAAGGCGTGATCCTGCGCATCAACAGCCCTGGCGGCAGTCCAGTGCAGTCGGGTTATGTGTATGACGAGATTCGTCGTCTGCGCGGCCTGCATCCGGATATCAAGCTGTACGCGGTGATTTCCGACCTGGGTGCTTCGGGTGCCTATTACATTGCCAGTGCTGCTGACCAGATTTATGCCGACAAGGCCAGCCTGGTGGGTTCCATTGGTGTGACGGCGGCCGGTTACGGCTTTGTCGGTGCCATGGAGAAGCTTGGCGTTGAGCGTCGCACCTACACGTCGGGCGAGCATAAGTCGTTCCTGGATCCGTTCCAGCCGCAAAAGGCCGATGAAACCCAATTCTGGCAAGGCGTGCTCGATACTACTCATCGCCAGTTCATTGCCAGCGTGAAGCAGGGGCGTGGTGATCGTTTGAAGGATAAAGACCATCCGGAGCTGTTCTCCGGGTTGGTGTGGTCCGGCGAGCAGGCGTTGCCGCTGGGCTTGATCGATGGCCTGGGCAGTGCCAGTTCGGTGGCGCGGGACGTGATTGGCGAGAAGGAGTTGGTGGATTTCACGGTTGAGGAATCGCCGTTTGATCGCTTCTCCAAGAAGCTCGGTGCCAGCGTGGCGGAGAAGCTGGCCTTCTATATGGGCTTCCAAGGCCCGACCTTGCGCTGAGCCGCAGGTTACATGTAGATCAAAATGTGGGAGCGGGCTTGCCCCCTCCCACATTTGGTTTTGTGGCGTTCTCAGGGGGTCTGTACGCCTTCGGCCAGCAGCATATCTACCAGTCGGATCAGTGGCAGGCCTACCAGGCTCGTCGCATCCGGCCCTTCGGTGCTTTGAAACAGGCTCACGCCCAACCCTTCAGCCTTGAAACTGCCTGCACAGTCATAGGGCTGCTCTATGCGCAGGTAACGCTCGATGCGTTCAGCGTCCAACTCACGCATGTGCACCGTAAAAGGTACGCAGTCGACCTGGCAGCGGCCTGTCTCGGAATTGAGCAGCGCCAGGCCAGTCAGGAAGCTCACGCGCTTGCCGCTGGCGGCCAGTAACTGCTCGCGGGCGTTTTCGAACGTGTGCGGCTTGCCGATGATGCGGCCGTCCAGCGCAGCGACTTGATCCGAGCCGATAATCAAGTGGCCAGGGTGACTGGCGGCGAGGGCGCGCGCTTTCTCTTCTGCCAGGCGCTTGACCAGCTCCACGGCGGATTCATTTGCGCCGTGGCTTTCGTCGATATCCGGCGAACTGCACGTGAACGGCAGCTGCAGTCGGCTGAGCAATTCCCGGCGGTAAACCGAGCTGGAAGCGAGCAATAAAGGCAACATATACGACTCCTCAAGGCAGCCGCCGATTCTAGCGGGGCGACCGGCTGACGCACAGGGCTGAATTTCCTTTGACATGGCTGGGTGCATCCCTATAATGCTGCGCCTATGTTGAATGACCCGATTCCACCTCACGTTGACCCGCGCAAATTGGCTGATCGTGGCACTTCCCTTCAAGGTGAATTGCTGCTGGCCGATTTGGAGAGACTCTGCGACCCGCTTTCCGACACTGTCGGTACGGTGCAGGCCAAATTCGTTTTTGAACGAGATGAACGTAAATCTGTGGTAATCCACAGCTTTATCGACACCGAGGTCAAAATGGTTTGCCAGCGTTGTCTTGAGCTGGTCACCCTGCCGATTCACAGCGAATGCAGTTACGCTGTGGTGAAGGAGGGTGCGAATACCCAGTCGTTGCCGAAAGGTTATGACGTGCTGGAACTGGGCGAAGATCCATTGGATCTGCATGCACTGATCGAGGAGGAGCTTCTGCTCGCCTTGCCCATTGTGCCTGCTCATCATCCGGAAGAATGCCAGCAGCCGGAGGGTCTCGATGACGAGGCCGAACCGAGCGAGGACGAGGTAACGCGGTCCAACCCGTTCAGTGTATTGGCGCAGTTAAAGCGTGACCCAAACGTTTAGGAGTTAATCAATTATGGCTGTTCAGCAGAACAAAAAATCCCGTTCCGCCCGTGACATGCGTCGTTCGCACGATGCCCTGACGGCGAGCACTCTGTCTGTAGAAAAAACCACTGGTGAAATTCACCTGCGTCACCACGTATCGCCAGAAGGCGTATACCGTGGCCGTAAAGTGATCGACAAGGGCGCTGACGAGTAATCACTTGTCTGCTCAAGTCATCGCGATTGACGCAATGGGCGGGGACTTCGGTCCCCGCAGCATTGTTCAGGCCTGCATTGCCAGCCTGATTGCTACGCCCTCGCTGCACCTGACCCTTGTCGGTCAACCCTCACTCCTTGAAGAATTGATTGCCAGCCATCCGGTTGTGGATCGCGCGCGCCTGACAATTACGCCGGCCAGCGAAACCATCAGCATGGATGACAAGCCGGCAACGGCCCTGCGCGGCAAGCCTGACTCTTCAATGCGCGTGGCCTTGGAATTATTGCGTGATGGCAAGGTGCAGGCCTGTGTCAGTGCTGGTAATACCGGAGCGTTGATGGCGTTGTCGCGGCATGTGCTCAAGACTCTGCCCGGCATTGACCGGCCGGCGATGGTTGCGGCGATTCCAACGCAGAAAGGCTATTGCCAGTTGTTGGACTTGGGCGCGAACGTGGATTGCAGTGCCGAGCACTTGTTCCAGTTTGCCGTGATGGGCTCGGTGGCCGCTGAGGCGCTGGGTGTGGCCCGACCGCGCGTGGCCTTGCTGAACATCGGCACCGAAGACATCAAGGGCAATCAGCAGGTCAAGCTTGCCGCCACGCTATTGCAGGGCGCTCGGGGCTTGAATTACATCGGTTTTGTCGAGGGTGACGGCTTGTACCGTGGCGAAGCGGATGTGGTGGTGTGCGACGGTTTTGTCGGTAATATCCTGCTTAAATCCAGCGAAGGCCTGGCAACCATGATCGCCACGCGCATCGAGACGTTGTTCAAGCGCAACCTGGCATCGCGCCTCGTAGGGGCCTTGGCGCTGCCGTTGATGCGGCGTCTGCAGGCTGACCTGGCTCCGGCGCGGCACAATGGTGCGAGTTTTCTCGGGTTGCAGGGCATCGTGGTGAAAAGCCACGGTTCGGCCGGCGTGGAAGGTTTTCAAAGTGCGATTGCGCGGGCCTTGATCGAAATCCAGGAGAACCTGCCGCAACGCTTGCACGGACGTCTTGAGGATCTGTTGCCTTAGGCGAATTGGCCCCGGAGTGCTTAAATGTGACCGGCCAGTTCAATTGACCATCCAATCTGTCAGTTTCGTGCGCTCCCACAGTCGGTGCGCGCATTTTTGACGACCAGATCATTAGGGGCTTGTTACATGTCTACATCCCTCGCATTCGTCTTTCCAGGGCAGGGTTCGCAGTCCCTCGGCATGTTGGCCGAGCTGGGCGCGCAATACCCGCTGATCCTGGATACTTTCAAGGAAGCTTCCGAGGCCCTGGGTTACGACCTGTGGGCGCTGACCCAGCAGGGGCCGGAAGAACAGCTCAATCAAACCGATAAAACCCAGCCGGCCATCCTGACCGCTTCGATCGCCCTGTGGCGCTTGTGGTTGGCCGAAGGCGGCGCGCGCCCGGCATTCGTCGCCGGTCACAGCCTGGGCGAATACAGCGCCCTCGTTGCGGCGGGCAGCCTGACTCTCGCGGAAGCGGTCAAGCTGGTCGAGCGCCGTGGTCAACTGATGCAGGAAGCCGTTCCGGCCGGGCAGGGCGGCATGGCCGCTATCCTGGGGCTGGACGACGCGGTGGTGATCGAAGCCTGTGCCGAAGCGGCTCAGGGCGAAGTCGTCAGCGCGGTGAATTTCAACTCTCCTGGCCAGGTGGTGATTGCCGGTGCCAAGGCGGCGGTCGAGCGTGCCATCGAAGGCTGCAAAGCCCGTGGCGCCAAGCGCGCGCTGCCGTTGCCGGTGAGCGTGCCGTCCCACTGCGAATTGATGCGCCCGGCGGCCGAGCGGTTTGCTGAGTCCATTGCAGCCATCAACTGGCAGGCACCGCAGATCCCGCTGGTGCAGAACGTCAGCGCGGCCGTCGCCGCCGACCTCGACACCCTCAAGCGTGACCTGCTGGAGCAGCTCTACAAGCCGGTACGCTGGGTTGAGTCGGTCCAGACGTTGGCCGCCAACGGCGCGATCGAGCTGGTCGAGTGTGGTCCGGGCAAAGTCCTGGCCGGCCTGAACAAGCGTTGCGCTGACGGCGTGTCGACCGCCAACCTGAATACCCCGGATGCCTTCGCTGCCGCTCGTGCGGCACTGGCCTGAACTCAGAACCCTGAAGAATTAGGAGAAGCCTGCATGAGTCTGCAAGGTAAAGTTGCACTGGTTACCGGCGCGAGCCGTGGCATTGGCCAGGCGATCGCCCTGGAGCTGGGCCGTCAGGGCGCCGTTGTGATCGGTACCGCCACTTCTGCTTCGGGCGCCGAGCGTATCGCCGCGACCCTGAAGGAAAACGGCGTGCAAGGCACTGGTCTTGAATTGAACGTAACCAGCGATGAATCCGTGGCGGCTGTATTGGCCGAGATCACTGCACAGTTCGGTGCGCCGGCTATTCTGGTGAACAATGCCGGTATCACCCGCGATAACCTGATGATGCGCATGAAAGACGACGAGTGGTACGACGTGGTCGATACCAACTTGAACAGTCTGTTTCGCCTGTCCAAGGGTGTTTTGCGCGGCATGACCAAGGCGCGTTGGGGCCGAATTATCAATATTGGCTCCGTAGTGGGTGCCATGGGCAACGCAGGCCAAGTAAACTACGCAGCCGCCAAGGCTGGTCTGGAAGGTTTCAGCCGTGCGTTGGCGCGTGAGGTTGGTTCGCGGTCGATTACGGTCAACTCGGTAGCCCCAGGGTTCATCGACACCGATATGACCCGCGAACTGCCGGAAGCACAGCGTGAAGGCTTGCTGACGCAGATTCCGCTGGGCCGTCTGGGCCAGGCTCAAGAGATCGCGAATGTGGTCACTTTCCTGGCATCCGACGGTGCGGCATACGTGACTGGGGCTACAATCCCGGTGAACGGCGGGATGTACATGAGTTAAATTGTGACGGATCGCTTCAAAAAAATGTCATACGAGCTGTCTAAAATCCGTTATAAAGCTGCAACTTTATTTATAGGCAGGTGGCCGACCGGGTACAGCGTGAAGCTTTCAGTTGAAAAGCTGAAATGGCTTTCTATACACTTACCCACTGGCCAGCTGCCTGAATTTGTCCATTAGGAGTTAAACAAGGTATGAGCACCATCGAAGAGCGCGTCAAGAAAATCGTTGCCGAGCAACTGGGCGTTAAAGAAGAAGAAGTGGTCAACACTGCTTCCTTCGTCGAAGACCTGGGTGCCGATTCCCTTGACACCGTTGAGCTGGTGATGGCTCTGGAAGAGGAATTCGAGACCGAGATCCCGGACGAAGAAGCTGAAAAAATCACTACTGTTCAAGCTGCTATCGACTACGTTACTAGCCACCAGGCGTAATAGTTTGTAGTCGTCGCTTGCTGTTAGGGAAAACCGCACTGCTGTAACGGCGTGCGGTTTTTTCTTTAAGCGGTGATGAAAAGTAAGCCCTGAAGCAAAGTGTCGTCATTAGAAAAAGGAGAGTGCTGTGTCGCGTAGACGCGTCGTAGTCACCGGTATGGGTATGTTGTCGCCACTGGGTACGGATGTGCCGAGCAGTTGGCAGGGCATTCTGGCTGGCCGCAGTGGTATTGGTCTGATCGAACACACGGACCTTTCTGCCTATTCCACCCGTTTTGGCGGCTCGGTAAAGGGTTTCAATGTCGAGGAATATCTCTCGGTCAAGGAATCCCGCAAGCTCGACCTGTTCATTCAATACGGCCTGGCAGCCGGTTTTCAGGCGGTGCGTAACGCCGGCCTGGAAGTCACCGACGCCAACCGTGAACGCATCGGCGTGGCCATGGGTTCGGGTATTGGCGGTCTGACCAATATCGAAGAAACCAGCCGCACGCTGCATGATTCCGGCCCTCGTCGAATTTCACCGTTCTTCGTGCCTGGCTCGATCATCAATATGATTTCCGGCTTCCTGTCCATCCATTTGGGCGCACAGGGGCCTAACTACGCGATTGCCACAGCGTGCACCACGGGTACTCACTGCATCGGCATGGCGGCGCGCAACATCGCCTATGACGAAGCTGACGTGATGATCGCCGGTGGCGCAGAAATGGCTGCCTGCGGCCTTGGCATGGGCGGCTTCGGCGCGTCCCGTGCATTGTCGACCCGCAATGACGAGCCGACCCGTGCCAGCCGTCCGTGGGACAAGGGCCGTGACGGTTTCGTACTGTCCGATGGCGCCGGTGCCCTGGTGCTGGAAGAGTTGGAGCACGCCAAGGCGCGTGGTGCCACCATCTACGCCGAGTTGATCGGCTTTGGCATGAGCGGCGACGCCTACCACATGACCTCGCCGCCGTCTGACGGTGCCGGCGCTGCACGTTGCATCGCCAACGCCCTGCGGGATGCCAAGGTCAATGTCGATCAGGTGCAGTACATCAACGCCCATGGCACTTCCACGCCGACCGGTGACCTGGCGGAAGCCGAGGCCATCAAGTCGGTGTTCGGCGAGCACGCCTACAAGCTGGCGGTCAGCTCCACCAAGTCCATGACCGGCCATCTGCTGGGTGCGGCGGGCGCGGTCGAGGCGATCTTCAGTGTGATGGCCATCAAGGACCAGGTCGCTCCGCCGACCATCAACCTGGATGAGCCGGACGAAGGTTGCGACCTGAACTTCGTGCCGCACGAAGCGCAACCGATGCCGATCGATGTGGCGATCTCCAACTCCTTCGGGTTTGGTGGCACCAACGGTTCCCTGGTGTTCCGCCGGTTCGCCGAGTGATGCACAGCTGGGTCGACGGTCAGCCAGCGGACAACGTGCCCCTGAAAGATCGTGGCCTGGCGTATGGCGATGGGCTGTTCGAGACCATCGCCGTCAAGGTCGGGCAGCCCATGTTGCTCGACCGCCACCTGCAGCGCCTCGATGAGGGCTGCAGGCGTTTCGCGTTCGAGGTGGATCACGGTGTGATCCGCAACGAAGTACTTTCCTATGCCGCCGCCCTCGGCGACGGTGTCCTCAAATTGATCCTGACCCGTGGCGATAGCCTGCGCGGTTATGGCGTCAATCCCGGCGCACCGGTGCGCCGTATCCTGCAAGGCAATCCGCCCGCGACCTATCCCCACGCCCATGGAGCCGAAGGCATCCGCCTGTTTGCGTGTACGACGCGCTTGGCCGAGCAGCCGCTGCTGGCCGGTCTCAAGCACCTCAACCGCCTGGAGCAGGTGATTGCCCGCGCCGAGTGGCAAGATGTCGAGCACGCCGAGGGCCTGATGCTGGATATGTCCGGGCGTGTGATCGAGGGCGTATTCAGCAACCTTTTCCTTGTACGCAACGGCTTGTTACTAACCGCTGATCTGACTCGTTGCGGGGTTGCGGGCGTCATGCGCGCCGAGATCCTGGACCAGGCACAAGCGCTGGGTATCCCGCTGGCCGTGGCTGACATCACGGTCGAGCAGTTGCAGCAGGCCGACGAAGTCTTCGTCTGCAACAGCGTATATGGCATTTGGCCGGTGCGCGGCTGTGCGGCGATGAGCTGGCCGGTTGGGCCGCTCACCCGTAAACTGCAGGTCATTGTTCGCGCACTATTGGATATTTGAGTTGATACGAAAACTGGTTGTACTGCTGCTGATTGCTCTGTTCTCGGCGGCTTTGCTGTTGGGGTTTTCCGCCTGGAAATACGACGCTGCCTTGAAGCAGCCGTTGAACCTGACCCAGGAGCAGTTGCTCGATGTGCCGGCAGGGGCGACCCCGACCGGCACCTTTAATCGCCTGGAAGCAGACGGCGTGCTCGACGGTGCGTTCTGGCTGCGCCTGTACTGGCGCTTCAACCTTGACGGCCAACCGCTGCACAGCGGCGAGTACCGCATGACGCCTGGCATGACCGCCGAGGGCCTGATCGGCCTGTGGCAGCGTGGCGAAGTGGTGCAATACAGCCTGACCCTGGTGGAAGGCTGGAACTTTCGCCAGGTGCGCTCGGCCCTGGCCAAGCACGAAAAGATCGTGCAGAGCCTCTCCGGCCTGAGTGACAGCGAAGTGATGGAGAAGCTCGGCCACCCTGGCGTGTTTCCTGAAGGGCGGTTCTTCCCGGATACTTACCGCTTCGTGCGCGGCATGACCGATGTCGAATTCCTGAAAAAAGCCTACAACCGCCTGGACGATGTACTCGCTCAGGAGTGGAGCAAGCGCGCGGCTGATGCGCCATACACCGACCCTTACCAAGCGCTGATCATGGCCTCCCTGGTGGAAAAGGAGACCGGTGTACCGCAAGAACGTGGCCAGATCGCCGGCGTATTCGTGCGCCGCCTGAAGATCGGCATGCTGCTGCAGACCGACCCTACGGTGATCTACGGCTTGGGTGAGCGTTACAACGGCAAGTTGACCCGTGCTCATCTCAAGGAAGCCAACCCTTACAACACCTATATGATTGCCGGGCTGCCGCCGACGCCCATCGCCATGGTCGGTCGCGAGGCGATCCATGCCGCGTTGAACCCGGTGCCGGGCAGCAGCCTGTATTTCGTCGCCCGTGGCGATGGCAGTCATATTTTCTCCGATGACCTGGGTGCGCATAATGCCGCCGTGCGTGAGTTCCAGCTCAAGCGCCGCGCCGATTACCGCTCCAGCCCGGCACCGGTGGTCACGCCGCCGGAAGATGTAGCACCGCCAACGGATGCTCCCGCCGAGCCCGCGCCGGACACCACCGCGCCGCAAAGCCCGCAATGACTCTGACTAAGGACTGCCTGTGACTGGCTTGTTTATTACCCTGGAAGGCCCCGAAGGCGCCGGCAAGAGCACCAACCGCGATTACCTGGCCGAGCGTTTGCGCGCGCAAGGGATCGAGGTGGTGTTGACCCGTGAGCCCGGCGGTACGCCGCTGGCCGAGCGTATCCGCGAAGTGTTGCTGGCCCCAGGCGAAGAACAAATGAACCCGGACACCGAGCTGCTGCTGGTGTTCGCCGCCCGTGCGCAACACCTGGCCGAAGTGATACGCCCGGCCTTGGCACGCGGTGCCGTGGTGATTTGTGACCGGTTTACCGATTCCACCTACGCCTACCAGGGCGGCGGCCGCGGCTTATCCCTGGAGCGCATCGCTACCTTGGAAACCTTTGTGCAGGGTGATCTGCGCCCTGACCTGACCCTGTTGTTCGACCTGCCGGTGGAAGTGGGCATGGCCCGCGCCAGTGCCCGTGGTCGTCTCGATCGCTTCGAGTTGGAAGGCCAGGCGTTTTTCGACGCGGTGCGCAGCGCGTTCCTCAAACGTGCCCGCGCAGAACCCGCGCGGTATCACCTGTTGGACGCGGCCCAGCCGTTGACCCAGGTGCAGCAGGCCATCGACGGCCTGATGCCAACGCTGTTGGAGCGCGCCCGTGGCTGAAGCCTACCCGTGGCAGGACAGTCTCTGGCAACAACTGGCCGGTCGTGCCCAGCACGCCCACGCTTATTTGCTGCACGGCCCAATCGGGATTGGTAAACGGGCCCTTGCCGAGCGCCTGATGGCCAGCCTGCTGTGCCAGCGCCCGGTCAACCTGGAGGCGTGCGGCGAGTGCAAATCCTGCCTGTTGCTCAAGGCCGGCAGCCATCCCGACAATTACCTGCTGGAGCCTGAGGAAGCCGACAAGGCGATCAAGGTCGACCAGGTGCGTGACCTCGTCAGCTTCGTGGTGCAAACCGCGCAGATGGGCGGGCGCAAGGTGGTGCTGATCGAGCCGGTGGAGGCGATGAACATCAACGCCGCCAACGCCCTGCTCAAAAGCCTTGAAGAACCCTCCGGCGACACGGTGCTACTGCTGGTGAGCCATCAGTCCAGCCGCCTGTTGCCGACCATCCGCAGCCGCTGCGTGCAGCAGGCTTGTCCGTTACCAAGCGAGGCGATGAGCCTGCAATGGCTGGCGCAGGCACTGCCGGACTGCTCCGCAGACGAGCGCGTCGAACTGTTGACCCTGGCTGCCGGTTCGCCCCTGGCCGCCGTGAAGCTGCAAGCCCAAGGTGTCCGTGAGCAACGTGCGCTGGTGGTGGATGGCGTTAAAAAACTGCTCAAGCAGGAAATGTCCGCGACTCAACTGGCTGAAAGTGCCTGGAAAGACATTCCCCTCTTGTTGCTGTTCGACTGGTTCTGTGACTGGTCGAGCCTGATCCTGCGCTACCAACTGACCCAGGATGAAAATGGCCTGGGCCTGCCGGACATGCGCAAGGTGGTGCAGTACCTCGCGCAGAAAAGTGCCCAGGACAAGGTGCTGGCTATCCAGGACTGGATCCTCGCCCAGCGCCAGAAGGTCCTCGGCAAGGCCAATCTCAACCGTGTGCTGTTGCTTGAAGCGCTGCTGGTGCAGTGGGTGGGCTTGCTCGGCCGCCGTTAATTTCCGTGGCCGACGGGTGTATCGTCGGCCAGACCCTCTCCGTGACTCAAGTTGTAACTTCCTATGCTCGTAGATTCCCATTGCCACCTTGATCGCCTTGACCTCGCCCAGCACGGCGGCTCCCTTGACGCTGCCCTGGACGCTGCTCGCCAGCGTGGGGTAGGGCACTTCCTGTGCATCGGCGTCAGCGCGGACAACGCCGCCGACGTCAAAGCCCTGGCTGATCGTTATACCGACGTGGATTGCTCCGTGGGTATCCACCCGCTGGACCTCAAGCCCGGCGAAGCGCCGGCTCTCGACTGGTTGCTCGGTGAACTCAACCACCCGCGCGTGGTGGCCATCGGCGAGACCGGCCTGGACTACCACTACGAACCCGAAGCCGCCGAGTTGCAGCAGGCGTCCTTCCGTTTGCACCTGCAAGCCGCCCAGCAGACGGGCAAGCCGGTGATCGTCCACACCCGTGGCGCCCGTGCCGACACGCTCACGTTGCTACGCGAAGCCGCGTTGCCACAGGCGGGCGTATTGCACTGCTTCACTGAAGACTGGGACATGGCCAAGGCGGCGTTGGACCTGGGTTTCTATATTTCCCTGTCGGGCATCGTCACTTTCCGCAATGCCGACGCGCTGCGCGATGTGGCGCGCCAAGTCCCGGCCGATCGCCTGTTGGTGGAAACCGATTCGCCGTACCTGGCGCCCATCCCCCATCGTGGCAAGCCGAACCTGCCGGAGTATGTGCGTGATGTGGCGGAGTTTCTGGCGAAGCTGCGGGGTGAGTCCTACGAGCGTTTTGCCGAGCAGACTACCGAGAACTTCAAGCGTCTGTTTCCATTGGCTCACGTTGCTGCGTAGGCCCGCGCTCAAATCGCAGGCAAAAAAAACCCGGGTTCTGGGGGGTGAATCCGGGTTAAGACCATTAGGAGTAAAACAAGGGCACACAGTCCGTCGGTACCCAGGTCGGCGCTTCACTTGGGGGAGATGTCACGCCAACAGTTCAAGTATTGATCAGTATCTGATTCAGTCCAGTCGCGACTGATCGTTTTTTAAACAGATTTGGAATACAGGGGCTTCGCTTGAGTTCTCATTGGGCCGGTGCACGGGTGCAGTTGTTGCGTATTATTTCTGACTGATAGCCATGAATTCGTTGGCACTCTGAAAGTAAAGTGCGTAGCGGGTTCACATAGACGTTGCCCAACGACCGTTCAGTCGGGATAATCCCTCGCACTGGGTAAATCGTATCGCCATGTATTCGTGGCCCTGCGCGACCCTCCCTATTCCGACCTTTGCAGACCTCTTCCTCATGCACAAAGAACCCCGTAAGGTCCGTGAGTTTCGCCGCCGTGAGCAGGAAATTCTCGACACCGCACTCAAATTGTTCCTCGAACAGGGCGAAGACAGCGTCACCGTCGAGATGATCGCGGATGCCGTGGGTATCGGCAAAGGCACCATTTATAAGCACTTCAAGTCCAAGGCCGAGATCTACCTGCGCCTGATGCTCGACTACGAGCGCGATTTGAACGAGCTGCTGCACTCTGCCGATGTCGACAAGGACAAGGAAGCGCTGTCCCGCGCCTACTTCGAGTTCCGCATGCGCGACCCGCAGCGCTACCGCCTGTTCGACCGCCTGGAAGAGAAAGTCGTCAAGGGCCATCAGGTGCCGGAGATGGTCGAGGAACTGCACAAGATCCGCGCCTCGAACTTCGAACGCCTGACCCTGTTGATCAAGGGTCGCATCAGCGAAGGCAAGCTTGAAGACGTGCCGCCGTACTTCCATTACTGCGCCGCCTGGGCCTTGGTGCACGGCGCCGTGGCGCTGTACCACTCGCCGTTCTGGAGCAATGTGCTGGAAGACCAGGAAGGGTTCTTCCAGTTCCTGATGGACATCGGCGTGCGCATGGGCAACAAGCGCAAGCACAGCACCGAGCCAGCAGCTGTCGACTCTGCGCGTGTTGAGACGCCGGCGTCGTAATCTTTACTGCCAGGCGTAGTACCCCAGGAATATACTCAGGCAAGGATCTTGCTAAAAGCTGATTTATCAGTCAGCTTTTAGCGCGCCCGAATCATCCTCTGCCGGAGTGATCCATGATCGTTGATCGTCAAGGCAGGCGTTTTCGCAATTTGCGGATCAGCCTGACCTCAGCCTGCAACTACGCGTGTACCTACTGCGTGCCCAACGGCAAGCGGCTGGTGGCTGCCCAGGACGAACTCTCGGCCGAGGCCATGGCCCGTGGCGTGGCTTACCTGATCGAAGCGGCGGGCATCGACCGCCTGCGCATCACGGGCGGCGAGCCGTTGGTCAGCCCCAAGCTGGAAGCCTTTATGGGCGCAGTCGGCGGCATGGGGCTCAGCGATATCAGCCTGACCACCAACGGCCAGTTGCTGGCGCGCAAACTGCCACTGCTGGTGGATGCCGGCATTCGACGTATCAACGTCTCCCTCGACACCTTGGATGCCGATGCCTTCCGCAGCATCGCCCGTGGCGGCGACCTGGCCACCGTGCTCGATGGCATGGACCAGGCTCGCGCCGCTGGAATCAAGATCAAGGTCAATATGGTGCCGTTGCGCGGCCAGAACCTCGACCAGGTCATGCCACTGCTCGACTACTGCCTGGAGCGTGGTTATGAACTGCGCTTTATCGAGTTGATGCGCATGGGCCACCTGGCCAAGGATTCCAATGCGTTCCTGCAACAATTCGTCAGCCTGCAGCAACTGCTCAGCCTGATCGGCGAACATCACGAATACCTGCAAGCCAACGCCCCTGTGGATGCAACCGCCGTTCGCTACGAGGTGCCGGGCAAGGGCTACTTTGGCGTGATCGCCAATGAAAGCGTGCCGTTCTGCCGTACCTGCTCGCGATTGCGCCTGTCGTCCACCGGCTGGTTGCATGGTTGCCTGTCGTCGAGCAACCGTCACTACGTCGGCGACCTGCTCGACAAGCCGCGCCACCAGGCGCTGCCGGCGCTGCAAGGATTGCTGATGAAGGCTCTGGGCGACAAACAGGAGGTGGCGTTCTCGGGCGGGGCCACGATCATGAAGATCATCGGCGGCTGACGCCGAGCGTGTAGCTTCAAGCTGCTCCCCTGGCCCAGAACCTGCATCTCACGCCCATTCGCCGGTTTTCCGTCACCGGCTTCTGGAGGATTAGGATGCGTAGTCTGGTTTTGTTGCTGGCGTCGTTGACGCTGAGTGGTTGCATGACCGTCAGCGATATGGCCGAAGGCACCCGCTATCAGATGAGTGATGCCGGGTTGCTCGACCACAGCGATACCCGCCGTACGGCGTCGGTTCGCATACAGCCGGACTCCTTTGTCTTTATCGCCCAGGGCGCCTTCGTGCCGCCGGGCAGCGCCTATCCGCGTCCGAACGTGGTAGCCGAGGAAGCCTTCAACGGCTTCGTCGAATACTTCCCTATGGTGCGCCGCGCCCGTCAGCCCGAAGGTCTGGAGCAGGCGATGGCCGAAGCCCGTGCGGCCGGTGCCCACTACCTGCTGTACTGCCGATTCGCCAAGGCGGATGACCGTATCGGCAACGCCGATGAGTGGGCCGATCAAGAGGCCCTCGACCGGGTTGGGCTGGACAGCGGCGTGATCCAGATCATGTTGATCGAGACCAGCACCCAGTATTTGATTGATACTGCACGCATTCGCAGTCGTGGCGGTTTACTGACGTTCCACGACAATCGGCCACAAGACCTGATTGCCCGCCCGCTCGCGCAGTACGCCCGAGGTCTGCTGGGCATGGGTGATCAGTAGGGCCAGATCAAAAAAAGGGAGAACCTCATGACCGATTCCGCCAAGGCCAACGACCTGTTGGCCCAGTTGCCCAAAGGCAAGGGACCGGCGCCGGTGCACCTGTGGAACCCGGATTTCTGCGGCAATATCGACATGCGCATCGCCCGCGATGGCACCTGGTTCTACCAAGGCACGCCCATCGGGCGCAAGCCGATGGTCAAGTTGTTCTCCAATATCATCCGCCGCGACGGCGATGATTACTTCCTGATTACTCCGGTGGAAAAAGTCGGCATCACCGTCGACGATGCGCCCTTTGTCGCGCTGACCCTGGAGGTCGAAGGGCAGGGCGAAAGCCAGTTGCTGCGCTTCACCACCAACGTCGATGAACAGATCGAAGCCGATATCGAACACCCGCTGCGGGTGGTCATCGACCCAGTCACCCAGGAACCTGCGCCCTATCTACGGGTACGCACCAACCTCGAAGCCCTGGTGCATCGCAACGTGTTCTACCAATTGGTGGAGCTTGCTGTAAGCCGCCCGATCAACGGTCAGAACTGGCTGGGCGTCTGGAGCGGCGGCGAGTTTTTCCCGATTGGCCTGGAACCCTGAGGCCGCTTTTTTCATCTCCCTGAAATAATTCGCTTGCTGCATAAGGACCGTTTCGGTTATCAATTTGTACATGATTAGACATGTCCGATTTGACAAGAAAAAACGTGTCGTCGACGAGCTCATCCGCCGTATCGAGGGTGGAGTGATGGCCGACGGTTTCCTGCTGCCGGGCGAGCACCAGCTCGCCGAGGAGTTTGCGGTCAGCCGCGGCACCTTGCGCGAAGCCCTGGCCGAACTCAAGCGGCGCAATTACATCGCGACCCAGAGCGGCGTCGGCTCCATCGTCACGTTTGACGGCATGGTGCTCGATCAAAACAGCGGGTGGGCACAGGCTCTGGCGGACACCGGTGCATTGGTGACCACCGATATCCTGCGCCTGGAAGCGGTGACGCGCCCCGATCTGTTCAGCCGGTTCGGCACCGAGCGCTTTATCGCCCTCGACCGTCGCCGGCGCACCAGCGATGGCACTGCGGTGTCCCTGGAGCGTTCGCTGATGCCCGAGTCCGGTGGCCTGGAAAGCCTGCCCCGTGTCGGCCTGATCGACAATTCCCTGACCATCACCCTGGCGGCCTACGGCTATATCGGCGCTGAAGGGGACCAGTGGATAGGCGCCGAACCCCTCAGCGATGAAGACGCCCAGTTGCTCGGCCGCCCGGCGGGCAGCGTGTTCCTCAAGGCCTCGCGCACCACCTACGACCGGCGCGAGCGCTTTATGGAATACGTCGAAAGCTTGCTCGACCCTCTGCACTTTCGCCTGCACCTGCAATTTGGATCTTCGAAATGACCACGGATACTCGCGCCCTCGGCGCTTTCTACGGCCTCGCGCTGGGCGATGCCCTGGGCATGCCCACTCAGTCCCTGAGCCGCGAGCAGGTGCGACAGCGCTTCGGTGCGATCACCGCCCTGGAGGATGCCGGTGCCGATCAACCCATCGCGCCGAATATGCCCGCTGGTTCCATCACTGATGATACCGAACAGGCCATTCTGGTCGGCGAGTTGCTGGTCGAAGGCCAGGGCACGATCGAGCCCATCGTGCTCGCCCAGCGCCTGATCGACTGGGAAGCGGTGATGCGTGCCAAGGGTTCCCAGGACCTGCTCGGCCCGTCGACCAAACGCGCTATCGACATGATCCTGGCCGGGCATACCCCTGAGGAATCCGGCCGCTACGGCACCACCAATGGTGCTGCCATGCGCATCACGCCCGTGGGTATCGCCGCCGATGTCAGCGACCCGGCAGCGTTTATCCAGGCGGTGATCCAGGCGTGCCAGGTCACTCATAACACCACGCTGGGTATCTCCAGTGCGGCGGCGGTGGCGGCAGTGGTGTCCGCTGGCATCAACGGTGTGGACCTCGGCGAAGCGCTGAACATCGGTACCCAGATCGCCCAGCAGGCGGAAGGCCAGGGTCATTGGATTGCCGGCGGGCGCATATCCACCCGCATCAGTTGGGCGCGCACTTTGAGTGTCGGCAGCGGTGACACAGCGCTGTTTGCCGACCTGCTCTACGAATTGATCGGCACCTCCGTTGCCTCCCAGGAATCGGTGGTGGTGTCGTTTGCCCTGGCCCAGCAAGTGGCGGTGGGGGTTATGAACGCCTTCGAGGCCCTGTGCCTGGCCGCTAGCCTTGGCGGTGACACCGACACCATCGCAGCGATTCTGGGGGCGATGCTCGGCGCTTGTCTGGGCATGCAGTGCTGGCCTGTGGCAATGATCGAACAGGTCAAGGCCGTGAACGGCTTGGACTTGCAGCCGTTGGTTGAAGCGCTGTTGAAACTGCGCTGAGCCAGGAATAACGATTCACCTTGCATACCTGCCACAACCACAATAATACAGGCACCAGGAGCGCCCCTCATGAGCAGCACATCTTCCGGCCAAAACGCCGGGCAATTGGAAATACGCGGCATCGAGCCCGTCCCCGAAGGCGAGTGCAATGGCCATCCGCTGCAACTGTTCTGGGTGTGGTTCGCCGCCAACATCAGCATCCTCGGCTTGCCGCTGGGCGCGACGCTGGTGGCGTTCCGGGGGCTGGCGATCTGGCAGGCAATCATCGTGGCGATCCTTGGCGCTGCTGGCTCCTTTGCGGTGGTGGGCATCATCTCCATCGCCGGTCGTCGTGGCCGTGCGCCGAGCCTGACCCTGTCCCGCGCCATCTTCGGCGTGCGCGGCAATATCGGCCCGACGCTGGTGTCACTGATGTCGCGCCTGGGCTGGGAAACCGTCAACACCACCACCGCCGCCTTTGTGCTGCTGTCGTTGTGTTCGATTCTGTTCGGCTCGCCAGTCGAGGCCAAAAGCGCGCCGGTGCTGACCTTGATCTTTATCGCCATCTTCGTGCTGCTGACCCTGTCCGTTTCCGGCCTGGGCCACGCCACCTTGCTGGTGATCCAGAAGTGGGCCACCTATGTGTTCGGCGCCTTGAACATCCTGGTCGGCGGTTTCCTGTGCGCCACCATCGACTGGAGCGCCGTGTTCAACGCCACGCCTGCACCGCTGAGCGCAATGATCATCGGCGTCGGCACCATGGCCGCCGGCACCGGTATCGGTTGGGCCAACGCCGGTGCCGACATGTCGCGCTACCAGCACCGTAGCGTCAAGGCCGTGCGCCTGGTGGCATCCGCCGCGTTTGGTGCGGGGATTCCACTGGTGCTGCTGATCACCCTCGGTGGCCTGCTGTCGGTGGGCAACAATGACCTGGCTTCGGCCACCGATCCGATCATTGCGATCCGCGACATGCTGCCCACCTGGATGGCTGTGCCGTACCTGATCACCGCGTTCGGTGGGTTACTGCTGTCGAATAACCTGTCGGTGTACTCGGCCGGTCTCACCACCTTGACCCTCGGTTTGAAGGTCAAGCGCGTACACGCGGTGATTGTCGACATCGTGGCGATTTTCGCAGGCTCCATTTACTTCATGCTGATCGCCGACAGTTTCTACGGCCCGTTCATCACCTTCATTTCGTTGCTGGCGGTGCCGATCACCGCATGGGTCGGGATTTTTGTGGTCGACCTGATCCACCGTCACTACTACAGCCCCAAGGATCTGCTCGACGTCAGCCCAAGCAGCGCCTACTGGTACCGCGGTGGTGTGGAATGGCGTGCGTTTGGCGCCTGGGCCGTGGCGATTGTTCTGGGTTTCAGCTTCACCACCATTGGCACCACCGCCGAGAACATCTGGTTCGCCGGGCCGTTGTCCGACTCCTGGCTGGGCCACAACGGCCTGGGCTGGATCGTCACCTTCCTGGTGGCCGGCGGGATTTATGCCGTACTGGGCGGCGCGGCTGATCGTCGCCCGGCGTTAGTCGAGAGCCCCAATGTCTAGATTGCTGCACACCGGCCAGGTCATCGTCGACCTGGTCATGGCCCTCGAGACCTTGCCCGCCAGCGGCGGCGACGTGCTGGCGCAATCGGCCAGTTTCGAAGCCGGCGGCGGCTTTAATGTGATGGCGGCGGCGCGACGCAACGGGTTGCCGGTGGTTTACCTGGGCCGCCACGGCGATGGCCGTTTTGGCGACCTGGCCCGCGCGGCGATGCAGGCCGAAGGCGTGGAAATGGCTCAGGCGGCGAGTGAGGGCAAGGACACCGGGTTGTGTGTCTCGCTGACCGAAGCCACTACCGAGCGCACCTTTATCTCCCATATCGGCGTTGAGGGCGACTTGAGTGCTGAGGATTTGGCTCGCGTTGTGCCGCAAGCCGACGACTATGTTTACGTCAGCGGGTACAGCCTGTTGCTGGAGGGCAAGGCCCAGGCCTTGCTCGACTGGTTGCTGGGTTTGCCGCGTGAGATCACCGTGGTATTCGACCCGGGCCCGTTGGTCAAGGCGCCGAATTCAGCGCTGATGGCCGCCTTGTTGCCACGCATCGATATCTGGACCAGCAATGGCCCGGAAGCCTTGGCATTTACCGGTGCGAAAACACTGGCGGACGCACTGCTCGACCTCAATCGGCATCTGCCTGATGAGGCGCTGCTGGTAGTGCGTGATGGGCCGAACGGGTGTTGGGTCAGCCGCGCCGGGCGCGCCGAGCATGTGCCGGGTTTCAAGGTGAAGGCGGTGGACAGCAATGGGGCGGGTGACGCGCACGCAGGGGTGTTTATTGCCGGGTTGGCTGCGGGTTTGAAACCTGCTGAGGCGGCGCGCAGGGCGAATGCGGCAGCGGCGCTGGCAGTGACACAGTGGGGCCCTGCAACCTCGCCGGGCACCGAAGAAGTTGACGCCTTGCTCACCCAGTAAACGCAGATCAAAAATGTGGGAGGGAGCTTTCCCCCTCCTACATTGGGTTTGCGTGAAGGCTACTGAAGGGCGTCCAACTTACGCGCTTCATCTACCCCGGACGCCGTCAGCTTGATCGGCAGATTCAGTGAATATTCACCGGCATCGTCGGTGGTCACATGCCCATCCTTGATCAGCCCGCGGTCCTGCAGAAATGCCAACACACTGGCCACCTCTTTTTCGCCGCGGTAATTATCCAGCACCTCCTTGCCCAAACCTTGCGGGTGGGCGTGCAGCAGGCGGGTGAGGACTTCTTTTTCAAGGTTTCTATCGACGTTCATGCGTACCTCTTCACGGGGAAATGATCGGGTGTTCGTCTAACGGTCGAGGGCTTAGGGCGCAGGTTGTTTTGGCGCGCCCGGCAGGTTCGAGTCGTCGCCTTTGTTGATCTTCGGCTCATTGACCGACGGGCCCATTTTGCCGTTGCCGACTGCGGCAGGAGCCTGGCGCTCGGTGTCATGCCCCTTGGTGTGCGGGTCGGCGCCGTTGGTGTTATCGATGATGGCGCCGCCATTGGTATCCAGGCCGGTGCCCATGGATTTCTGCGATTCGGTGGTGGCGTCCGGCGTCGGATCGGTCGGGCCGGTGGTCGAGCTGGCAGCGATGGCGCTCAGCGAGGCAGCGGACAGCAGGCCGGTGAGGGCGAAGGCAGCAAACTTTGAAGGCTTCATGAGGATATCTCCGTAGAATTAATGTCCTTACCCTTTATTGGTCAGCCGTCATTTGTTGAAGGTGCCTGGATGGCGACGAACGGTATCAGACTACCTGTAAGATTTTGTGTGACGTTGCCCGACGCCAAATCAGACGCGCCACGCTGATCAACCAATTGCCCAAGGCCACGGCCAGCACGCTGAGCATCAGCGCCGGCAGACCGAAATCGACGATGATCCAGCCCGCCAGCCAGGGAAACCCGAAGACCCCGACAAAATACGCCAGGCTGAACAACAGCAGCGCCTGGGACGTGGTGCCGGTTGGCGCCTCATTGGCCACCAAGCCGTTGATGACCGAATACGTCAGGCCGTATCCGACCCCCAGCGTCACGGCAGCCAACAGGTAACTCGCGTTGCCGCTGACGCCAAAGGCAAACAGCAGAATCGACCCCAGCATCACCCCGGACAGCACGCAGGCGGCCACATAGGCATCACGCTTGACCACATAGCCGGCGATCAACAGGCGGCTGCTGATCGCCGCACTGACAAAACCGGCAAAGAACAGCGAATAATCCAGGCCGTGGGCCGCCGCGTAGCTGGTCTGGAAGGAAGACAACCCACCAAACACGCAACCCCCGAGCCCGACCATGACGATGGCAAACACTGCCCGTGAAGACAGCACGCGACGGCAGGCACCCCAGGAAATTTTCGACACCGGCGCCGTGGCATGACGCTTGAGTGCCGAGCCCAGCAACCAGAACATCCCCACCCCGACCAGGCTGGCCAATGCGGCAATGTAGAAGGCGCTTGTCAGAGGCAGCCCCAGTGCATTCGCGGCCCGGCCCAGCAGAGGGCCAGAACCGATGCCGCTCATCATGCTGCCCGACAACAGTGCGAAATATTTGGCGCGCTGCCGGGGCTCCACCAACATGGTCACGATGATTGGCCCTAACGTGTAGAACACCCCCCAACCCAAGCCCAGGGACAATCCGAACAGCATCAATCCTTCACCAAACCCCGGCATCAACGCAAAGCCCAGGCACGCCACCACCAGCAACACGCCCATCCCGGCAATGGCCTGCGCCGCGCCCAAGGCATCCGCCAAGTGCCCGGAAAGCAGCACTGCGACGAAGGTGCTGAGCATCGCCGTGGAAATCACACTGCCGGCATCGTGTTCATTGCCACCGCGTGTATGAATCAGCAACGACAACAAAAACGTCGAGCCGTAAGACAGCGACAACAGGAAACTGGCGAGGCAAAACAGGGCGAACAGTTGGGTGCTCACCGGGGACGTGGACTGCATTGGGGCCGCCTGGAGATGGTTGGAGTAGTGGCCACTGTTTATCACGCACCTTGAGCGGGTTTGTTCTGTAGTTGCTGGTGCTTGCATCAGTGCCGGCCGGAGTAACGGCGCGGCGCATGAAAATGCGCTGCAATCCGTCATCAAAGCGCCTTAGTATGTCGGCTTTGAAATTGCCCAAGGCTTGCCCATGACCATCGAGATTCGCCCCGCCGTGCCCAGCGATGCTGCGCAGATCCTGACGTTCATCACCGAACTCGCCGAGTACGAGAAAGCCCGGCATGAAGTGATCGCCAGCGTGGTGGATATCGAGCGTAGCCTGTTCAGCGAGGGCGCCACCGCCCATGGCCTGATTTGCCTGCGCGATGGCCTGCCGATTGGTTTTGCGGTGTTCTTCTTCAGCTATTCCACCTGGCTGGGCAGCAACTGCCTGTACCTGGAAGACCTTTACATCAACCCCGAGCAACGCGGTGGCGGGGCGGGCAAGAAGCTGCTGCGCCACTTGGCCAAGATCGCGTTTGATAACGGCTGCGGGCGCTTTGAGTGGAGCGTGCTGGACTGGAACGAGCCGGCGATTGCTTTCTACAAATCCATCGGCGCCCAGCCACAGGAAGAGTGGGTGCGCTATCGCATGGAAGGTGACGCATTGCGCGATTTTGCCCTCGGCTGAGGGTCATCCCGTCTCAAAAAAACCGGCTAATCCAAGGCCGGTTTTTTTATGGGTTAGCTCACAATATGGGATGCAAATTTATATATTGAGATGTTTCAAGATCTGGGTTTATAGTCGGCGGCATCAGCACTCACTACCAAAAATAAAACAGGTGAAGCGATGCAGGCACAACCATTGTCACTCCCCGCCGTGCCCGAGCCCACTTACGGCGAGCGGCTCAAAGGCAAGGTGGTGATCATCACCGGCGCCGCCCAAGGCATTGGCGAGGCAATCGTCGCGTGCTTTCAGGCCCAGCAGGCGCGCTTGGTCATCGCCGATATCCAGGGCGAAAAAGTCGAGAAGGTGGCTGCCCATTGGCGCGAACGCGGCGCTGAAATTGTCGCGCAAGCCGTCGACATCACTTCAAAAGAGCAATGGCAGGCTCTGGTCAATGTGGCCATCGAGCGCTTCGGCCGCGTGGATGTGTTGGTCAACTGCGCGGGCGTCAACGTGTTCCGTGACCCCCTGGAAATGACCGACGAAGACTGGCGCCGCTGCTTCGCCATCGACCTCGACGGCGCCTGGTTTGGCTGCCGTACGGTGCTGCCGCACATGATCGAGCAGGGTATTGGCAATATCATCAACATCGCCTCCACCCATTCCAGCCACATTATTCCCGGTTGTTTCCCGTACCCGGTGGCCAAACATGGCCTGCTGGGCCTTACCCGCGCCCTCGGCATCGAGTACGCGCCCAAAGGCATTCGCGTCAATGCCATCGCGCCGGGCTACATCGAAACCCAACTCAACGTCGACTACTGGAACGGTTTCCCCGATCCTCATGCCGAGCGCCAGCGTGCCTTTGACCTGCACCCGCCCAAACGCATCGGCCAGCCGGTCGAGGTGGCGATGACGGCGTTGTTCCTGGCCACCGACGAGGCGCCCTTTATCAATGCCACCTGCCTGATGATCGATGGCGGGCGGTCTGTGATGTATCACGACTAGAACTTGTAACGCTCAATAACAACAAGAGGTGGTCCATGTTCAAGAAAGCAGTTGGCACTCTGGCACTCGCCCTGGCGTTCAGCGGCGCGGTATCGGCCGAAGAAGTAAAGATCGGCTTCCTGGTCAAACAAGCCGAAGAACCCTGGTTCCAGACCGAATGGGCCTTCGCCGAAAAAGCCGGTAAGGAACACGGCTTCACGGTGATCAAGATCGCCGTGCCCGATGGCGAAAAAACCCTCTCTGCCATCGACAGCCTGGCCGCCAACGGCGCCAAGGGCTTTGTGATCTGCCCGCCGGACGTGTCGCTCGGCCCGGCCATCGTGGCCAAGGCCAAGCTCAATGGCTTGAAAGTCATGGCCGTGGATGACCGCTTTGTCGATGCCAAGGGCAATTTCATGGAGGACGTGCCTTACCTGGGCATGGCCGCGTTTGAAGTGGGCCAGAAACAAGGCGCCGCCATGGCCGCCGAAGCGAAAAAACGTGGCTGGGACTGGAAAGACACCTACGCGGTGATCAACACCTTCAATGAACTCGACACCGGCAAAAAACGCACCGACGGCTCGATCAAATCCCTCGAAGAAGCTGGCATCCCGAAAGACCATATCCTCACCGCTGCGCTGAAAACCCTCGACGTGCCCGGCAGCATGGACGCCACCAACTCGGCGCTGGTCAAGCTGCCCAGCGGCGCGAAAAACCTGATCATCGGCGGGATGAACGACAACACCGTGCTTGGCGGCGTGCGCGCCACGGAAAGCGCCGGCTTCAAGGCGGCCAACGTGATCGGCATCGGCATCAATGGCACCGACGCCATCGGCGAACTGAAAAAGGCCGACAGCG
>NZ_JAMQAU010000023.1:0-91138 GCF_023701505.1 Pseudomonas sp. SR18
CCATCAAAGCCACCGCGTTTTTTCAGAAAAACCAAGTTGCCTGGTTTTGGGGCTGCTGCGCAGCCCAGCGCGGGACAAGCCCGCTCACCACAGAGTTATGTATAAGCCTTTGAGAGTTGTGTAGATAGCTATGCCCCGATGAGGCCAGTCTGGTCACTACAAGCCCCAAAGAAAAAGCCCTGATCTCACGATCAGGGCTTTTTCATTTACAGGCCGTTTTTAGCCTTGAACTCCCGACGCCGACGGTGCAGCACCGGCTCGGTATACCCATTAGGCTGCTTAGTCCCTTCAATCACCAACTCCACCGCTGCCTGGAACGCGATGTTGCTGTCGAAATCCGGAGCCAGTGGGCGGTACAGCGCATCCCCGGCATTCTGACGGTCCACCACCGGCGCCATACGCTTGAGGCTTTCCATGACCTGGTCTTGGTTGACGATGCCGTGGCGCAGCCAATTGGCGATGTGCTGGCTGGAGATGCGCAGGGTGGCGCGGTCTTCCATCAGGCCCACATCATTGATGTCCGGCACTTTCGAGCAGCCGACGCCCTGGTCGATCCAACGGACCACATAACCCAGGATGCCCTGGGCGTTGTTGTCCAGCTCGTTGCGGATTTCTTCGTCGGACCAATCGGTGTTGCTGGCCAGAGGAATGGTCAGGATGTCGTCTACCGACGCACGCTCGCGCTTGGCAAGCTCGGCCTGGCGGGCGAATACATCAACCTTGTGGTAGTGCAACGCGTGCAGCGCGGCGGCGGTCGGCGAGGGCACCCAGGCGGTGTTGGCGCCGGCCAATGGGTGGGCGATTTTCTGTTCGAGCATCGCCGCCATCAGGTCGGGCATCGCCCACATGCCTTTACCGATCTGCGCACGGCCTTGCAGGCCGGTGCTCAGGCCGATATCAACGTTCCAGTTTTCGTAGGCGCCGATCCATTTTTCGGCCTTCATGGCAGCCTTGCGCACCATCGCGCCGGCTTCCATGGAGGTGTGGATTTCGTCACCGGTACGGTCGAGGAAGCCGGTGTTGATAAACACCACGCGCTCGCTGGCCGCCTTGATGCAGGCCTTGAGGTTGACCGTGGTGCGGCGCTCCTCGTCCATGATCCCGACCTTGAGGGTGTTGCGCGGCAGGTTCAGCACGTCTTCGATGCGACCGAAAAGCTCGTTGGTGAACGCAGCTTCTTCCGGGCCGTGCATCTTCGGCTTGACGATGTACACCGAACCGGTGCGGCTGTTCTTGCGGGTGTTGTTGCCGTTGAGGCTGTGGGTCGCGGCGAGGCTGGTGACCAGGCCGTCGAGGATGCCTTCCGGCACTTCGTTGCCGTCTTTATCGAGGATCGCATCGATGGTCATCAGATGACCCACGTTGCGCACGAACAACAGCGAACGGCCGTGCAGCGTCACGTCCTGGCCATCCACGCCGGTATAAACGCGGTCGGCGTTCATGGTACGGGTGAAGGTTTTTCCGCCCTTGGCCACTTCTTCGGCCAGGTCGCCCTTCATCAGGCCGAGCCAGTTGCGGTAGATCACCACTTTGTCGTCGGCATCCACCGCGGCGACGGAGTCTTCGCAGTCCATGATGGTGGTCAGCGCAGCTTCCATCAGCACATCTTTGACGCCGGCGGCATCGGTCTGGCCGACTGGGGTGCTGGCGTCGATCTGGATTTCGAAGTGCAGGCCGTTGTGTTTCAGCAGGATCGCAATCGGCTCGGCCGCAGGGCCCTGGAAACCTATCAACTGGGCATCGTCACGCAGGCCACTGTTGCTGCCGCCCTTGAGGCTGACGATCAGCGTGCCGTCGACGATCTTGTAACCGGTGGAGTCGACGTGGCTGCCGGCGCTGAGCGGCGCGGCTTCGTCAAGGAAGGCGCGGGCGAAGGCGATGACCTTGTCGCCACGCACCTTGTTGTAACCCTTGCCCTTCTCGGCGCCGTCGGCTTCGCTGATGGCGTCGGTGCCGTACAGCGCGTCGTACAGCGAACCCCAGCGCGCATTGGAGGCGTTGAGGGCGAAACGGGCGTTCATCACCGGCACCACCAACTGTGGGCCGGCCATGCGGGCGATTTCGTCATCGACGTTTTGGGTCGAGGCCTGGAAGTCTGCGGCTTCTGGCAGCAGGTATCCGATGTCTTGCAGGAAGGCTTTGTAGGCCACCGGGTCGTGGGCCTGGCCGGCGTGGGTCTGGTGCCAGGTGTCGATGCGCGCCTGGAAATCATCGCGTTTAGCGAGTAGGGCTTTGTTCTTCGGTGCCAGGTCGTGGATGACCTTGTCGGCGCCGGCCCAGAACTGGTCGGCAGTGATGCCGGTGCCGGGAATGGCTTCGTTGTTCACGAAGTCGAACAGGACTTTGGCGACCTGCAGGCCACCGACTTGAACGTGTTCAGTCATTGCTTGCCTCACTCTGCACAGCTTAAGCGCTTTTTAGATTTTCATTATGTAGTGCCAAGTTGCGCATACTACATGATGACTTGCGGTTGTGAAAATTAGACTAAATACGTCGTTTAGCGACCCACTTTGGTCGTACGGTCACAGCGGAGAACGGGATGTTCTCAAAAAACTATTGGATTGTTCCAGATAAATATAAAAATGGTACACGATTTGTTTTCGGGGACTCCCGGGTCCACCTTGTAGATTGAATTCAGAGGGCTTCGCCATGGACCATCTTGTACTCACAATTATCGCCGCCGACAAACCCGGCCTGGTCGAGCGCATCGCGCAGAACATTGCCGCCCACGGGGGCAACTGGCTGGAAAGCCGCATGGCCCACATGGCCGGGCAGTTTGCCGGGATCCTGCGGGTCAGCGTACCCGCGGAAAGCCGCCAGGCATTGTTGGGGGCGCTGGAGGACTTATCCACACATGGCATTCGCGTGCTGGTGGGTGAGGGCAGTACCGGGCAGGCCTCGGCGTCCAAGCCGATTGTGATGACATTGGTGGGCAATGACCGCTCGGGCATCGTGCGTGAGATCACGGCCCTGTTGAGCCAGCAAGGCGTGAACCTGGAGCGCTTGAGCACGGATGTGCGCCCGGCCCCCATGAGTGGCGATCCGTTGTTCAGCGCCGAAGCGTTGTTGCAGGTGCCGCCGTCGTTATCCCTGGAGCGCTTGCAGCTATCCCTGGAAACCTTGGCGGATGACTTGATGGTGGAGCTGCGCAGCGAGGAATAATCTGTCCACAAGGTTATGCATGGAAAACTTGCATGGGCCTGTGGATAACCTTGGGGTGAATGCCTGCAAGCCACGGCGGTTGTGGCTTGCAGGATGCTGTATGTTATTTGATCAGCGTTTGCGCACGGTCAGCCAGGCATCGACGCTGTAGACGACCAGGCCAGCCCAGATAAAGGCGAAGGCGAGCAGCGTGCTGGGCGCCAGGTGTTCGCCGAACAGCAGCACGGCTTCGAGCAACACCAGGGTCGGCGCAACATACTGCAAAAAGCCCAGCGCGGTGTAGGGCAGATGCCGTGCGGCGGCGTTGAAGCACACCAGCGGGATCAACGTCACCGGGCCGGCGGCGACCAGCCACCAGGCTTCAGAGGTGCTCCAGAACTCAAGCTGAGCACTGTGGGCGGTCGGGTTGAACAGCAACCACGCGACTGCAATCGGCACCAGCATCCAGGTTTCCACCACCAGCCCCGGCAGCGCTTTGACTGGCGCCTGTTTGCGGATCAGGCCATAGAAGCCAAAGGTCAGCGCCAACACCAGTGACACCCACGGCAAACTGCCCACCTGCCACACCTGTTGCGCCACACCCACAGCTGCCAGCCCGACCGCTACCCATTGCAAACGACGCAGGCGTTCGCCGAGAAGCAACATGCCGAGCAGCACATTCACCAGCGGGTTGATGTAATAACCCAGGCTCGCCTCAAGCATGCGCCCGGTGTTCACCGACCATACGTAGGTCAGCCAATTGGCCGCAATCAACGCTCCGCTCAAGGCCAGGATCGCCAGGCGCCTGGGGTTGTCGCGCAGTTCGCGGAACCAGCCGGGATGTTTCCACACCATCAACAGCAAGCCCCCGAACAGCGCCGACCACAGCACGCGGTGCACGATGATCTCGGCGGCGGGTACGCTGGCGATGGCTTTGAAGTAGAGCGGGAACAAGCCCCAGATGACATAGGCGCTGAGGCCCAGGATGTACCCCTTGCGGGGGTTGGCGGCGTGCATTGCAGAGTCCTTGTTCTAGCAGTTAAAACAGTTTCAATGGTTCTTCGTTGAGGGCTGAGAGTTGCTCGCGCAACGCCAGCACCTGATCGCCCCAATACCGCTCGCTACCGAACCACGGAAAACTGTGGGGGAACGCCGGATCGTCCCAGCGCCGTGCCAGCCAGGCGCTGTAATGCATCAGGCGCAAGGCGCGCAGCGGTTCGATCAGCGCCAATTCACGCGGGTCGAAGTCGTGGAATTCCTGATAGCCGTCCATCAATTCCGACAGTTGGCCCAGGCATTCCTGACGGTCACCGGCGAGCATCATCCACAGGTCCTGCACCGCCGGGCCCATGCGGCAGTCATCCAGGTCGACGATATGGAACATCTCGTCACGGCACATCATGTTGCCGGGGTGGCAATCGCCGTGCATGCGGATGTTCTTGTGCGGCGTGGCCTTGTAGACCTCTTCCACGCGCTTGAGCAGGTCGCGGGCCACAGACTCGTAGGCCGGCAGCAGGCTTTTGGGAATGAAATTGCCTTCAAGCAATGTGTTGAGTGAGTCGTGACCGAAGTTCTTCACGCCCAGGGCTTCGCGGTGTTCGAACGGGCGGGTGGAGCCCACCGCGTGCAAACGGCCGAGCAGTTGCCCGAGGCGATACAGTTGATCAAGGTTACCGGGCTCCGGCGCGCGGCCGCCACGGCGAGGGAACAGGGTGAAGCGGAAACCTTCGTGTTCGAACAGGCTTTCACCGTTGTGGATCAGTGGCGCGACGACCGGCACGTCGCATTCGGCCAGTTCGAAGGTGAAGCGGTGTTCTTCGAGAATCGCATCGTTGGTCCAGCGCTGGGGGCGATAGAACTTCGCGATCAGCGGTTCGCCGTCTTCGATGCCCACCTGATACACGCGGTTTTCGTAGCTGTTGAGCGCCAGGACGCGAGCATCACTGAGAAAACCGATGCTTTCGACGGCGTCGAGCACCAGATCAGGGGTGAGGGTTTCAAACGGATGGGCCATGGGAACTCCTGCGGGCAGCAGGGCGCCGCGTCCGGCCGAGTATGGTAACGCACCGGGCTTGAGATAGGGGGTGACTTAAGTATCGCCATCGGGGACAAGCCCCCTCCCACATTTGAAATGCGTTCCCATGTGGGAGGGGGCTTGCCCCCGATGGGGCCCTATCAGGCGCCGACGATCCCGCCATCATCCCTGCGAATCGCCATCACCGAAGACCGCGGCTTCCCATTCGGCAGATGCTCCGGCCACGTCGAACCGCCGGTTTCCCCCGGATGCTGGATCCCCACAAACAGCGTTTTCTGATCCGGCGAAAAGCTGATCCCCGTAACCTCGCACGCCACCGGCCCGACCATGAAACGACGGATTTCACCGGTCGCCGGGTCGGCGCAGAGCATCTGGTTATTGCCCATGCCGGCGAAGTCACCCGCGTTGCTGTAGTCGCCGTCGGTGAGGATCCACAGGCGTCCGGCCTTGTCGAAACCCAGGCCGTCGGGGCTGTTGAACATGTTCTGCGGGTTGATGTTGGACGAGCCGCCCTTGGGCTTGCCCGCGTGTACGCCGGGGTTGCCGGCCACCACAAACAAATCCCAGCTGAAGTCGGCCGCGCCGTGGTCATCGGCATTGGCTTTCCAGCGCAGGATCTGACCGTAGACGTTTTTCTCCCGTGGGTTGGGGCCGCCCACGGGTTGGCCGTCTTCGCCGCGCTTGGCGTTGTTGGTCAGGGTGCAATAGACCTGGCCGTCGGTGGGGCTGACCACGATCCATTCCGGGCGGTCCATGCGCGTGGCTTTGACCACGCTGGCGGCCAGGCGGGCATGGATCAGCACTTCGGCCTGATTGGCAAAACCGGTGCTGGCGTCGATGCCGTTTTTGCCATGGGTCAGCTCAACCCATTGGCCTTTGCCTTTTGGATGGTCGGCGTCGCCATCGCCCGCGTCGAAGATCGCCACATACAAGGTGCCGTGGTCGAGCAGGTCTTTGTTGGCCTTGGGGTTCTTGTGGTTGATCTTGTCGCGGCTGACGAACTTGTAGATGAACTCGCCGCGCTCATCGTCGCCCATGTACACAACGGCGCGGCCATCGCGGGTTTCGGCGAGGGCGGCGTTTTCGTGTTTGAAGCGGCCCAGGGCCGTGCGTTTGGCCGGGGTGGATTGCGGGTCGAACGGGTCGATTTCCACTACCCAGCCATGGCGGTTGAGTTCGTTGGGGTTCTTGGCCATGTCGAAGCGCGGGTCGTGCAGGTGCCAGTTGATCTCTTTACTGGCGGCCACTACGCCGTAGCGTTTCTGCCCGGCGTCGAAGGTTTGTTGTGGGTTGCTGCTGCCGAAGCAGTCGGTGAAGTTCTCTTCACAGGTCAGATAAGTGCCCCACGGTGTCATGCCGTTGGCGCAGTTCTGGAAGGTGCCGAGGGCTTTCTTGCCGGATTTGTCGGCGCTGGTTTTCAGCCAGTCGTGGCCGGCAGCGGGGCCGCTCAGACGGATCGGCGAGTTGCCGTGAATGCGGCGGTTGTAGCGTGAATCCTGGACGAACTGCCAGGTGTCGCCCTTGCGCCGCACTTCGATCACCGACACGCCTTCGCTGGCCTGGGCCTTGCGCACGTCTTCGGCCGATTGCGGCGCGCCGCCGTGGGCGTAGAGGTAGCGGTAGTTGGTGTATTCGTTGTTGATCGCCATCAGCGCGCGGTTGTCGTCGCCAGGGAAGGCGAACAGGCTCATGCCGTCGTTGTTGTCGCCGAATTGTTGCTCCTGGGCCTTGGCCGTGCCGTTGCCGGACGGGTCGAAGGCCGGCGCGCTCTTGTGCAGCGGCTGGCCCCAACTGATCAACACCGAGGCGCTGTAGCCCGGCGGCAAGGTGATGGTGTCGCTGGTCGCGGCGGCGATGCTGGCAAACCCCAGCAGCGGGCTGGCGGAAGCGGCATTCACGGCCAGGGCGCTGCGGCTCAACAGGTTGCCGCCCAGGAACATCGCGGCGCCGCACAAGGCGCCGGCGCCGATAAAGCGGCGGCGGGTGAGGCCAACCATCTGCTCAAGGTCGGTGGCTTGGTTTTCTTCTAATAGGCTCATCTCAGGCTCCCTGCGGTTTTTGCAGACACCATAAGGAGCGGGTGTGACGAAGTTGTTGCAGTTTGAAGAACTCTGCGGCTCAGACTGGCGTACCGAGCAATACATGACTGGGGGCGAATTGCACGTGGATCTCCCGGCCTTCGGTGGCGTCCAGGGCCTTGAGTACGTCGGGCTGCGCCAGGGCGCATAAAACCTGGCCATTGGGCAGGGCGATGCGCACTTCGCTGGGGCCGTCCTCGGCGTGGAGAATGGCGTCTACCGTACCGCTCATGCAATTGTGTCCGAGTGTTGCAGCGCTGTGCGATGCGAGCAATTCCAGCCAGCCGGCCTTGATCAGTGCGACGACTTCCACGCCAATCTCCAGCTCCAGCCGTTGCGTGCTGTCATGGGTGATTTGGGCTGTGAGGGTCAGCCCACCCGCGAGTTGCAAATGAATCAGATCATTGCGGCCGCGGCTTTCAATCGCGCTGACCTGGCCATGCAGCTGGTTGCGTGCACTGGTGCGCAGCATCAGGCGGCCCAACAGATTGAAGTCACTGGCGGCTTCGTCCGAACCCAGCACCTCGGCCTGTAACGCTTGCAGGCGTTGGTAGAGGCGCAACACCCGTTCGCCTTCGGCGGTGAGTTTGGCACCGCCACCGCCTTTGCCGCCGACACTGCGTTCTACCAGGGGTTTTTGCGCGAGGTTGTTCAGTTCATCGATGGCATCCCACGCGGCCTTGTAGCTCAAGCCAGCACTTTTGGCGGCGCGGGTGATGGAGCCCTGTTCGGCGATATGCCCCAGCAGGGCGATGCGCTGGGGGCGGCGGACGATATGTTGGCTGAGCAAAGTCGGGAGAGACATGGGCGTACGCTGTGTTGGGATGAGCGGACGTTGCGGCCGTGCGGCATGAGAGTCAAGTGCCAGGCTTGGGTGTGCGGGCCAGGCAGTACACATCCACCTGCCGCGCTCCGGCGCTGATCAACAGCCGCGCCAGGCTGTGGGCGGTAGCGCCGGTGGTGAGTACGTCGTCCACCAGCGCGAAGTGGCGGTCTTGTACCTGCGCGTCAGGGGCCAGGGCAAAGGCGTTGAGCAGGTTGCGTTTGCGGCTCTTGGCGTCGAGGTTCTGTTGCGCCAGGGTTTCATGGGGGCGCAACAACACGTGTTCATTGCAGGGGATAGTCAGGTCGGCGCTGAGCCAGCGCGCCAGCATCAGCGCCTGGTTATAACCGCGCTCGCGCAGGCGCTGGCTCGCCATGGGCACCGGCAGCAGTGCGTCCGGGCGAATGAGTTCGTGGTTGTCGAAGCGATGTTGCAGGTGTTTTCCCAGTAAATGCCCCAGCAGATGCCCGAGTGGCCAGCGTGCCTGGTGCTTGAAGCGGCTGATCAGGGTGTCCACGGGAAAGCTGTAGGTCCAGGGCGCGATGACTTGTTTAAAGGCGGGCGGTTGTTTGAGGCATTGGCCGCAGACCAACCCGTCCATCGCCAGGGGCAGCGCGCAGGTTTCGCAATGCTCCATCAGCCAAGGCAGCTCGGTTTCGCAGACGTTGCACACACAATCGGCTGTTTCTGTGGCTTCGTCGCAGAGTAAGCAGGTTTGTGTGTTTTTTGACCAGATGTAAACTTGGTGTTTGTACCCAGGTTGACAGTGCATGGATCTTCCTTAAATATGCCGAGCATCCGTGTCGCGCCTGTGGGTATTACCTTTCCCGCAGCGAGAGCCCAAGCATAATCAAGGAATCGCCCATGAGCGCCAGCATCACCGCCACCTTGCGTCACGATTGGTCCCTGGCCGAAGTCAAAGCACTGTTCGTGCAGCCGTTCAACGACCTCTTGTTCCAGGCGCAGACCGTACACCGTGCGCATTTCGACGCGAACCGTGTACAGGTGTCGACCCTGCTGTCGATCAAGACCGGCGCCTGCCCGGAAGATTGCAAATATTGTCCGCAGTCGGGCCACTACAACACGGGCCTCGAAAAAGAAAAGCTGATGGAGGTGCAGAAGGTCCTCGAAGAGGCCGCTCGCGCCAAGGCCATCGGTTCGACCCGCTTCTGCATGGGCGCCGCCTGGAAACACCCGTCGGCCAAAGACATGCCGTACGTGCTGCAGATGGTCAAGGGCGTGAAAGCCATGGGCCTGGAAACCTGCATGACCCTCGGCCGTCTCGACCAGGACCAGACCGAAGCCCTGGCCCAGGCCGGCCTCGACTACTACAACCACAACCTGGATACCTCGCCGGAGTTCTACGGCAGCATCATCACGACCCGCACCTACAGCGAGCGCCTGCAAACCCTGGCCTATGTGCGTGACTCGGGGATGAAGATCTGTTCCGGCGGCATCCTCGGCATGGGCGAGTCCCTCGACGACCGCGCCAACCTGCTGATCCAGTTGGCCAACCTGCCGGAGCATCCGGAGTCGGTGCCGATCAACATGCTGGTGAAAGTGGCCGGTACGCCGTTGGAAAACGCCGAAGATATCGACCCGTTCGACTTCATCCGCATGCTCGCCGTGGCGCGCATCCTGATGCCGCAGTCCCACGTGCGCCTGTCGGCCGGTCGTGAAGCCATGAACGAGCAGATGCAGGCCCTGGCGTTTTTCGCCGGCGCCAACTCGATCTTCTACGGCGACAAACTGCTGACCACTGCCAACCCGCAGGCCGACAAGGACATGCAACTGTTCTCGCGCCTGGGCATCCTGCCGGAAGCCCGTGAAGAGCACGCCGATGAAGTGCATCAGGCGGCGATCGAGCAGGCATTGGTGGAGCAGAAGAGCAGCGAGCAGTTCTACAACGCTGCTGTTTGATTCGGACCCTGTAGGAGCCGGCTTGCTGTGGTGAGCAGGCTTGTCCTGCGCGGGGTTGCGAAGCAGCTCCTCCGACATTCTCGACTGAGTTAATCCTGTTAAACCGAGGCCAGCATGTCTTTCGATCTCTCTGCGCGCCTCGCTGCCCGCCGTGCCGAACACCTTTACCGCCAACGCCCATTGCTGGCGAGCCCTCAAGGCCCTGAAGTGGTGGTCGACGGCCAACCGTTGCTCGCCTTCTGCAATAACGACTACCTGGGCCTGGCCAATCACCCGCAAGTGATCGAAGCCTGGCGCGCCGGTGCTTCCCGTTGGGGCGTGGGCGGTGGCGCGTCGCACCTGGTGGTCGGGCATGCCACGCCGCACCATGAGCTGGAAGAGGCGCTGGCTGACCTGACCGGTCGCCCGCGTGCGCTGCTGTTTACCACCGGCTACATGGCCAATATGGGCGCGGTCACGGCGTTGGTGGGGCAGGGCGACACGGTGCTGCAAGATCGGCTCAATCACGCGTCGTTGCTGGATGCGGGCTTACTGTCCGGGGCGCGCTTCAATCGCTATCTGCACAACGACGCGGCCAGCCTGGCCAAGCGCCTGGAGAAAGCCACCGGCAACACGTTGGTAGTCACCGATGGCGTGTTCAGCATGGACGGCGATTTGGCTGACTTGCCCGCCCTGGCCCGTGAAGCCAAGGCCAGAGGCGCCTGGCTGATGGTCGACGACGCCCATGGGTTCGGCCCGCTGGGCGCCAACGGCGCAGGCATCGTCGAGCATTTCGGCTTGAGCCAGGAAGACGTGCCCGTATTGGTCGGCACCCTGGGCAAAGCCTTCGGTACCGCCGGCGCGTTTGTGGCGGGCAGTGAAGATTTGATCGAAAGCCTGATCCAGTTTGCTCGCCCCTATATCTACACCACCAGCCAACCACCGGCGCTGGCCTGCGCCACGTTGAAAAGCCTGGAATTGCTGCGCACCGAGCATTGGCGGCGTGAACACCTCAGCGGCCTGATCCGTCAGTTCCGCCACGGCGCCGAGCAGCTTGGCCTGGACTTGATGGACAGCTTTACACCGATCCAGCCGATCCTGATCGGCGACAGCGCCAGGGCCGTGCGTTTGTCCCGGATGCTGCGCGAGCGTGGCCTGATGGTCACCGCGATCCGCCCGCCCACCGTGCCCGTCGGCAGCGCCCGTTTGCGCGTGACATTGACGGCGGCCCACAGCGAGGCGCAGGTGCAGCTATTGTTAAGCGCATTGGAAGAGTGTTTCCGCTTGCCAGGCGCCCTGGAGCCCGACCATGCGTGATCGACTGATATTGCTGCCCGGCTGGGGCCTTGGCGTATCGCCGCTGGAACCATTGGCCGCCGCATTGCGTGGGCTGGACGAGCATCTGCACGTACAGATCGAGCCGTTGCCGGCGCTGGACGCCAGCGATCTCTGCGAATGGTTGGATGAACTCGACGCCACCTTGCCGGACAACACCTGGCTCGGCGGTTGGTCGCTGGGCGGCATGCTGGCCTCTGAATTGGCGGCGCGACGCGGTGAACGCTGCTGTGGCTTGCTGACCCTGGCGAGCAACCCGTGTTTTGTCGCCCACGACAGTTGGCCGAGTGCGATGCCCGCCGAGACCTTCGATGCGTTTCTCGCCGGGTGCCACGCGGACTCCCAGGTCACGCTCAAGCGCTTCGGCCTGTTGTGTGCCAAGGGCGCCGAAGAGCCTCGCGGGCTCGCGCGGTTGTTGGTCAGCGGCGCGCCGAATACGCCGTCCGCCATTTTGATGACCGGTCTTGAACTGCTTGCGCAACTGGACACCCGCGAAGCCTTGCTGGCCTATCGCGGCCCGCAGTTGCATCTGTTTGCCGGTATGGACGGCTTGGTGCCCGCCGAAGCCGCCAGCGACCTGCTGGCGCTGCTGCCCGATGTTGAAATCGGCCTGATTGAACAGGCCGGTCACGCGTTTCTTCTGGAAGACCCCCACGGCGTAGCGGGGGCCATCCAGGCTTTTTTGCATGAGTGTGTTGATGACTGATCTATCCCACCCCCCTCTGCCGGGTGCCTTGCCAGACAAGCGCCAGGTGGCGGCGTCGTTTTCCCGTGCGGCGGCCAGTTACGACAGCGTCGCCGAGTTGCAGCGCGCTGTGGGGCACGCGTTGCTGTCCCGCCTGCCGTCAGCCTGTGCGCCACGTCGTTGGCTGGATATGGGATGTGGTACGGGGTATTTCAGTCGCGTGCTGGGGGATTTATTGCCCGCCAGTCAGGGCGTGGCCCTGGATATCGCCGAAGGTATGCTCAACCATGCGCGGCCCTTGGGTGGCGCGCAGCACTTCATCGCGGGGGATGCCGAACGCTTGCCGCTGAACGCCGAGCGCTTTGAGCTGATCTTCTCCAGCCTTGCGGTGCAATGGTGTGCGAACTTCGATGCGGTGCTCAGCGAGGCCCATCGCGTGCTGCAACCGGGCGGGGTGTTGGCGTTTGCCAGTTTGTGCGTGGGCACATTGGATGAACTGCGCGAAAGCTGGCGCGCCGCCGATGGCCTGGTGCACGTCAATCGCTTCCGCACCTTCGAGGCTTACCAGCAACTGTGCGCGGCCAGCGGTTTGCGCGTGGTCAGCCTGGAGCGCCAGCCCCATGTGCTGCATTACCCGGATGTACGCAGCCTGACCCATGAATTGAAGGCCCTCGGTGCACACAACCTCAACCCCGGCCGCCCCGGCGGGCTGACCGGCCGGGCGCGGATTGTGGCACTGGTCGAGGCTTATGAGCGGTTCCGCCAGGCCCAGGGCCTGCCGGCGACTTATCAAGTGGTGTATGCCGTACTGGAGAAACCTCAATGAGCGTCGCTTATTTCATTACGGGCACCGACACCGATGTCGGCAAGACCACCGTCGCCGCCGGCCTCCTGCATGCCGCCCGCCAAGCCGGCAAAAGCACCGCCGCCGGTAAACCCGTGGCCTCCGGTTGTGCCGTGACCCCCAACGGCCTGCGCAATGCCGATGCCCTGGCGCTGCTGGCCGAATGCTCATTGCCGTTGAGTTATGCCGAGGTCAATCCGGTGGCGTTCGAACCGGCCATAGCCCCTCATCTGGCGGCGCGGGAGGCCGGTGTTTCGCTGACGGTGCAATCGCTGCTCAAGCCCATGCAGCAGGTTCTGGCGCGGCAAGCGGATTTCACCTTGATCGAGGGCGCGGGCGGCTGGCGCGTGCCGCTGGCTGACCAGGCCAATCTGTCGGACCTGGCCATCGCGCTCAAACTGCCGGTGATCCTGGTGGTGGGCGTGCGTCTGGGCTGTATCAGCCATGCCTTGCTCACCGCCGAAGCCATCGCACGGGACGGTTTGGCGCTGGCGGGTTGGGTCGCGAACATCATCGACCCCAAGACCTCCCGCCTGGAGGAAAACCTCGCCACCTTGGCCGAACGGTTGCCCGCACCGTGCCTGGGGCGCGTGCCCAAACTCAAGCATGCCGGCGCCGAAGCCGTGGCGGAATACTTGCAGTTGGACTTGCTTGACTGATTTTGGCTATCGGTAAGGCATTGTGCTATTAGTGTTTTTGACGGGCGTTTTGCCACGTTCTCTGCTTCAATCAGCGTTCACGATTCTCTAAAGGCAGGCTTACGCCATGGAAATCTCTGGAAGCAGCGCGTTTTACTCGGGCCTGAATACCATTCAGTCCGGGCAAAGCCGTGTCGACCAGGCCGCTGGCAAGATCGCCAGTGCAGCCACCAGCCAACCTTCGGATGCCCAGAATGATCGCTTGCAGGCGGTCAACCGTGGCCAGCCGACCAACTCCGCCAGCAATATGGTGGAACTGGCCGAAGGCAAGTTTCAGGTGGAGCTGGGCGTCAAAGTCGCCAAGGCTTCCGACGAAATGCTCGGTACTCTGATCGACACCTACGCCTGATCTAAAAGTGTGGGAGGGGGGCAAGCCCCTTCCCACATTTGCCCTGTTTTATCCTGAGCCCTCTCTACACTCTCTTTGATGTGGCATCTCGCCGCAGGCCTTGTTGCGCCTGGGTTGATCCACGTCATGACAAACGGCGCTTGGACGACGCTTGACATCCCCAGGTCGTAAACGTATGTTTCAAACACCTGTTTGACCGCCACAACACATTCCACGCGGTTGTTCATTCCAGCTACATCAGCAGAGGTTTATCGCTATGCCTGACTACAAGGCCCCCTTGCGTGATATTCGCTTCGTTCGTGACGAACTGCTCGGTTATGAAGCGCACTATCAGAGCCTGCCGGCTTGCCAGGACGCTACTCCGGACATGGTTGACGCCATCCTTGAAGAGGGCGCCAAGTTCTGTGAACAAGTGCTGGCACCGCTGAACCGCGTGGGCGACATCGAAGGGTGCACCTGGAGTGAGTCAGGCGTTAAGACGCCGACGGGTTTCAAAGAAGCCTACAAGCAATTCGTCGAAGGCGGCTGGCCTAGCCTGGCCCACGACGTGGAACACGGCGGCCAAGGCCTGCCGGAATCCCTGGGCCTGGCGGTGAGTGAAATGGTTGGCGCCGCCAACTGGTCGTGGGGCATGTACCCAGGCCTGTCCCACGGTGCGATGAACACCATCTCTGAGCACGGCACCCCTGAACAGCAAGACGCTTACCTGACCAAACTGGTATCGGGCGAATGGACCGGCACCATGTGCCTGACCGAGCCACACTGCGGCACCGACCTGGGCATGCTGCGTACCAAGGCCGAGCCTCAGGCCGACGGTTCCTACAAAGTCTCCGGCACCAAGATCTTCATCTCGGCCGGTGAGCACGACATGGCCGACAACATCGTCCACATCGTACTGGCCCGCCTGCCGGACGCGCCGGCCGGCACCAAAGGTATCTCGCTGTTTATCGTGCCGAAGTTCCTGCCCAACGCCGACGGTTCGGTGGGTGAGCGCAACGCGGTGTCCTGTGGCTCCCTGGAACACAAGATGGGCATCCACGGCAACGCCACCTGCGTGATGAACTTCGATGCGGCCACCGGTTTCCTGATCGGCCCGGCGAACAAAGGCCTGAACTGCATGTTCACCTTTATGAACACCGCGCGCCTGGGCACCGCACTGCAAGGCCTGTCCCACGCCGAGATCGGCTTCCAGGGCGGCCTGAAATACGCTCGCGATCGCCTGCAAATGCGCTCCCTGACCGGCCCGAAAGCACCGGACAAGGCTGCTGACCCGATCATCGTGCATCCCGACGTGCGCCGCATGCTGCTGACCATGAAAGCCTTCGCTGAAGGCAACCGTGCGATGGTGTACTTCACCGCCAAGCAAGTGGACATCGTCAAGTACGGCACCGACGACGAAGCCAAGAAACAGGCCGACGGCCTGCTGGCCTTCATGACCCCAATCGCCAAGGCGTTCATGACCGAAGTCGGCTTTGAAGCGGCTAACCATGGCGTGCAGATCTACGGCGGCCACGGCTTCATCGCCGAGTGGGGCATGGAGCAGAACGTTCGCGACAGCCGCATTTCGATGTTGTACGAAGGCACCACCGGTATCCAGGCGCTGGACCTGCTCGGCCGTAAAGTGCTGATGACCCAGGGCGAAGCGCTCAAGGGCTTCACCAAGATCGTGCATAAGTTCTGCCAGGCCAACGAAGGCAACGCCGCCGTTCAGGAGTTCGTGACACCGCTGGCTGCACTGAACAAAGAGTGGGGCGAGTTGACCATGAAGGTCGGCATGGCCGCGATGAAAGACCGTGAAGAAGTCGGCGCCGCCTCGGTGGATTACCTGATGTACTCCGGTTACGCGTGCCTGGCTTACTTCTGGGCCGACATGGCCCGCTTGGCGGCTGAAAAACTGGCTGCCGGCACCACCGAAGAGGCCTTCTACACCGCCAAGCTGCAGACCGCGCGCTTCTACTTCCAGCGCATCCTGCCGCGTACTCTGGCGCACAAGGCAACCATGCTGTCGGGCGCCAACAACCTGATGGACATGAAAGAGGAAGACTTCGGCCTGGCTTACTAAGCCTCACCGGGTTTACCTGAAACCGCCGCTTCCTTTGGGAGCGGCGGTTTTTTTTGGAGGATAAAAAACACAGCACAGCGCTCAGGGATTGCCGCTGGCTGCCGTTACAGTGATGGCAATGTGATACATGGCAGGCAGGGTGTGCTTAACTGTTCCGTCCAAGGCACATTGCCATCATTTTTTGCGGGTCGGAGTTTTACCCTTGTCACGCGTGTCCGCTGTACGTTTCAGTCATTTTCTACCTTCGTTGCTGCTCTTGCTGGCCGGGCTCTCGGCTGCGTACGTCAAGGACCTCAACGTCTTCTTCACATCACTGTTCAACGTGTTGCCCACCTTGGTGCTGTTGCTCGGCGGTTCGTACTGCGCAGTTTATCGGCGCCAGCGTGAGCTGTTTTTGATGATCACCGTGTACATCGCCTACTTCCTGCTCGATACCCAAACCGATTTCTATCGCGACAACGGCCGCGTGCGCGAAGACGCGGCGGTGGTGTTTCATCTGTGTTGCCTGTTGTTGCCGCTGCTGTTCAGCATCTACGCGCTGTGGCAGGAGAAAACTCATTTGTTCCGCGACTTCGTGGCCCGCTGCGCCGTGTTGCTGGCCATCGGCAGTGTGGCGCTGGCCCTGGAACAGAGTTTTCCGCAGGCGGTGCTGAACTGGCTGGCAGAGATTCGCTGGCCGGCGCTGCACGGCACTTGGATGAGCCTGATCCAGTTGTCGTATCCGATGTTCCTGATCGGTTTTCTCACCCTCGCCGCACAGTACTGGTACCAACCGCGCCCGCTGCATGCGGCGCAATTGGTCGGGCTGCTGGGGCTGTTCTGGATGTTGCCGAAGACCTTCATCCTGCCGTTTACCCTGAACATCATGTGTAGCCAGGTGATGCTGATGATTGCTGCGGGCGTGGCCCACGAGGCTTATCAAATGGCGTTCCGCGATGAACTGACCGGCCTGCCGGGGCGCCGCGCCCTCAACGAACGCATGCAACGGCTGGGGCGCAACTATGTGCTGGCAATGACCGACGTCGATCACTTCAAACGCTTCAACGATACCCATGGTCACGACGTGGGTGACCAAGTGCTGCGTCTGGTGGCGAGCAAGCTGTCCAAGGTCAACGGCGGCGGGCGTGCCTATCGCTATGGCGGCGAGGAGTTCGCCGTGGTATTTGCCGGCAAGACCCTCGATGAGTGCATGCCGCACTTGGAAGAAATCCGCGAAATTGTCGCCAACTACGACATCAAGCTACGCAACGCGGACCGCCCTCATGACGATCAGCAAGGCCGTCAGCGCCGGGCGGGCAGCGGCGCGACGAGTGTGTCGGTGACCGTCAGCATCGGCGTGGCCGAGCGCCAGGCCGAGCAGCGCACGCCGGAAGAAGTCCTCAAGTCTGCCGACCAGGCACTCTATGCCGCCAAGGGCGCGGGGCGTAACTGTGTGATTGCCGCCGGGCAGACCCGCCGTGGCGCAGTGCGCATGGAAAGCGCTACCGGTTGAGTAATGGCGCTGTATTCAGCGGTTCTACAGTGATTGTTTGCGGCGTTCGCCGGCAGTAGGTTGAGACTATCTGCTGCCGGAGACATGACCATGCCTGAGTACAAAGCTCCCCTGCGCGACATGCGCTTTCTGATTGACAACGTGTTCGATTTCCACGGCCACTACGCCGCGCTGGGCGCAACCGACGCCAGCCCGGACATGGTCAGCGCGATCCTCGAAGAAGGCGCCAGATTCTGCGAGAACGTGCTCTCGCCGCTCAACCGCAGCGGCGATGAAGAGGGCTGCCATTTCGATAATGGCGTCGTCACCACGCCCAAGGGGTTCAAGGAGGCCTTCGCCCAGTACGTCGAAGGCGGCTGGCACGGTGTGGCGGCAGACCCGGCCTACGGTGGCCAAGGCTTGCCGCAATCCCTGGGTCTGGTGCTCAGTGAGATGATCGGCTCCAGCAATACCTCCTGGGGTATGTACCCCGGGCTGACCCACGGCGCCATGTCGGCGATCCACGCCCACGGCACCCCTGAGCAGAAAGACACCTTCCTGAGCAAACTCACGGCCGGCGAATGGACCGGCACCATGTGCCTCACCGAAGCCCATTGCGGCACCGACCTCGGCCTGATCAAGACTCGCGCCGTGCCACAGGCGGACGGCAGTTATGCAGTCACCGGCAGCAAAATCTTCATCTCGGCCGGCGAGCACGACATGAGCGCCAACATCATCCACTTGGTGTTGGCCAAACTGCCGGACGCGCCGGCGGGCACCAAGGGCATCTCGCTGTTTATCGTGCCCAAGTTCCACGCCGATTCCGGCGAACGCAACGCGGTGCACTGCGGGTCCATCGAGCACAAGATGGGCATCAAGGCCTCGGCCACCTGCGTGCTGAACTTCGACGGTGCCAAGGGCTTTTTGATTGGCGAGGCCAACAAAGGCCTCAACTGCATGTTCACCATGATGAACCACGCGCGGCTGGGCACCGGCATGCAAGGCCTGTGCAACGGCGAGGCAAGTTTCCAGGGCGCGATCAAATACGCCAACGACCGCCTGCAAATGCGCTCGCTCACCGGCGCCAAGGCTCCGGACAAGGCCGCCGATCCGATCATCGTGCACCCCGATGTGCGCCGCATGCTGCTGACCATGAAAGCCTTCAACGAAGGCAACCGCGCACTGACCTACTTCACCGCGCAATTGCTCGACACTGCGCACATGAGCAGCGACGCCGCTCAACGCCAGGACGCTGAAGACCTGTTGGCGTTTCTCACGCCCATCTGCAAGGCGTTTATGACCGACACCGGGCTGGAAGTGACCAACCACGGCATGCAGGTGTTTGGTGGTCACGGCTACATTCGTGAGTGGGGCATGGAACAACTGGCCCGCGATGCGCGGATTGCGCCGATCTATGAAGGCACCAACGGCATCCAGGCGCTCGACCTGCTGGGCCGCAAGGTATTGGGCAGCCAGGGCAAGTTGCTGCGCGGCTTCACCAAAATTGTGCATAAGTTCTGCGCCGCGAATGCTGAACATCCGCAGTTCAAGGCCTTTGTGGCGCAGCTCAATCAATTGAACGGAGAGTGGGGCGAACTGACCACCCAGGTCGGCATGGCCGCGATGAAAAATCCTGACGAAGTGGGCGCCGCTGCCGTGGATTACTTGATGTACAGCGGTTACATCATCCTCGCCTACCTGTGGCTGCGCATGGCGATCGCGGCGCAGGCCCATGACGATGTCGAGTTTGCCAAGGCCAAGCTGGCCACGTGCGAGTTCTACTTCAAGCGCCTGCTACCGCGTACTGCAACCCACCGTGCAGCGGTGGAAGCGGGCAGCGAATGCCTGATGAGTCTGCCGGCGGAGGCGTTTGCTTAGTAATGACTTAAAAATACCAATCAGTCACAAGTGGACCCTATGTGTCTGAAAAGTTGTTCGGGTACACTCGGAGCCTGTAAAACCGATCCTATCGAATCACTTTTCACGTTCCCACGAGGTTTGCCATGGCTGATTACAAAGCGCCGCTGCGTGATATGCGCTTCGTCCTCAACGAAGTTTTTGAGGTCGCCAGCACCTGGGCCCAATTGCCGGCATTGGCAGACACCGTCGACGCCGAAACCGTCGAGGCGATCCTCGAAGAAGCCGGCAAGGTCACCGCCAAATCCATTGCCCCGATCAGTCGCAGCGGCGATGAACAAGGCTGCCGCTGGGACAACACAGCGGTGTTCACCCCGGACGGTTACGCACAGGCCTACAAAACCTACGCTGAAGGCGGCTGGGTCGGCGTCGGCGGCGATCCTGCGTTTGGTGGCATGGGCATGCCCAAGGCCGTGTCGGCGCAGGTTGAGGAGATGATCAACTCGTCGAGCCTGGCGTTTGGCCTGTATCCAATGTTGACGTCCGGTGCGTGTGTGTCGATCAACACTCACGCCAGTGAAGAACTCAAGGCGGCCTACCTGCCGAAGATGTATTCCGGCGAGTGGGCCGGGTCCATGTGCCTGACCGAGGCCCATGCCGGCACCGACCTGGGGATTATCCGTACCAAGGCCGAGCCGCAGACGGATGGTTCCTACAAAATCAGCGGCACCAAGATTTTCATTACCGGTGGCGAGCACGACCTCACCGAAAACATCATCCATCTGGTCCTGGCCAAGCTGCCGGATGCGCCGGCCGGGCCTAAAGGCATTTCGCTGTTCCTGGTGCCGAAGTTCATGGTCAACACCGACGGCAGCCTGGGCGCGCGCAACCTGGTGAGCTGTGGCTCCATTGAACACAAGATGGGTATCCAGGCGTCCGCGACCTGCGTGATGAACTTCGACGCAGCCGTGGGTTACCTGGTGGGCGAGCCTAATCGCGGGCTGGCGGCGATGTTCACCATGATGAACTACGAGCGCCTGGGTGTGGGTATCCAGGGCCTGGCGTCCGGCGAGCGTTCCTATCAGAACGCGATTGAATATGCCCGTGACCGCTTGCAAAGCCGTGCGCCGACCGGTGCCCAGGCGAAAGACAAAGTCGCTGACCCGATCATCGTCCACCCGGACGTGCGCCGCATGCTGCTGACCATGAAAGCCGCCAATGAAGGCGGCCGTGCGTTCTCCACCTACGTGGCAACGCAGTTGGACATCGCCAAGTTCAGCGAAGACGCCGCAGCCCGTGAACGAGCGGATAACCTGGTGGCATTGCTGACGCCGGTGGCCAAGGCGTTCCTCAGCGACCTGGGCCTGGAAACCACGGTGCTCGGCCAGCAGGTGTTTGGCGGCCACGGTTACATCCGCGAGTGGGGCCAGGAGCAATTGGTGCGTGATGTGCGCATCACCCAGATCTACGAAGGCACCAACGGCATTCAGGCCCTGGACTTGATGGGCCGCAAGATCGTGGGTAGCGGCGGGGCGTTCTACACCTTGTTTGCTGATGAGATCCGCCAGTTCATCGTTGAGTCAGGCCCTGGGTTAACCGAGTTCACTAAACCGCTGAGCGCGGCGGTGGATAACCTGGATGAACTGACGGCCTGGGTACTGGATCGCGCCAAGACCAACCCGAATGAAATCGGCGCGGCCTCGGTGGAGTATTTGCATGCGTTTGGATACATGGCCTACGCCTACATGTGGGCGCGTATGGCCAAGGCGGCGTTGGGTAAAGAGGCTGAAGAAGATTTCTACGCCAGCAAACTGGGGACGGCGCGCTTCTACTTTGCACGCCTGCTGCCGCGTATTCACTCGTTGAGCGCGTCGGTAAAGGCCGGGAGTGAATCACTGTTTCTGCTGGATGAGGCACTGTTCTAAGGGTTTGGAGGGCGTGTAAGCATTCTCTTACATGACGTACTGCTATTCGTCCTCTATCGCCAAATTGGATCCACGGATAATCTACTTCACATGGACGTCGCGCAGGAAGCGCAAAGCAACAACACGGACACGTAGGATTCTGCCAGGACGGCGGAGTGAAATGGATGTCAGGGAAACAGTCTGCAAAGCCCCGCTTCGGCGGGGTTTTCTTTTGCCTGCGAAAAAGTCAGGCCGGCGCCTGCGGGGCATTCATCACGTCTTCGAGCAAGGTGCGCAGTAACGCCACCGTCGCCTGTTGACGCTGCACATCACGGCAGACCAAGCCTACTTTCAGCGGCACCCGCGGTTCACTCAAGGGTTTCCACAGCAGCATCTGGCTGTTGTGTTCGTCCTGGGAGCGCCCCGGCAGCACGGTTGCCAGTTTGGTATGGGGCAGGCTGTCGAGAATCCCCACCATGGTATTGAGCTCAGCCTGTACTTGCGGTCGTCGCCCAAGATTGGCGAGCTGGCCCTGCCATATCTGCCTGATTTGAAACTCTTCCCCCAATAGCAACATTGGCAACTCGGCCGCTTGTTTCAGCGAGACTTTCTTGAATTCGCGCAGGGGATGATCGTCCGGGATCACCACTTTCAGCTCATCCTCATACAGCAGCACGCCGTGCAACCCAGGCTGACGCGGCGGCAGGTAACTGATGCCAATGTCCAGCGAGCCGTTGAGCAGCCGCCGTTCTATCTCAATCCCGGTGAGTTCATAGATCTGCACCACCAGGTGCGGCTGGGCCTTGCGCACCCGCTCAAGCATCTGCGGCACCAGGCTGGTGTGCACGGTTTGCAGCACGCCGATGGCCAAGGTGCGCAAGGCCTGGCCTTTGAAGTTGCGTAGCGCCTCGACAGCTTGCTGCATGCCATCGATCAACGGCAGCGCATGGTTGTACAGCGTGTGGGCGGCCAGGGTTGGCAGCAGACGCTTGCTGCTGCGCTCGAACAGGCTCACATCCAGGTTCTGCTCCAACTGGCGAATCTGCTGTGACAGCGCCGGTTGAGAGATCGACAGACGTTCGGCGGCACGGCCCACATGGCCTTCTTCATATACCGCGACGAAATAACGCAGTTGCTTGAAATCCATAAGACTTTCTTATCGAAAAAGCTGCAAAATCGAAATGGCCGTTGGCCTGTGAGACGCCTAGTCTAGCGCCTATTCGCAGGGCTTACAGGGCCGGATCGGGCAATGAACAGTGTTTGTGTTGATAGCGTTTATATAGGCAAGTCAAAAAATCCAAAGACAGTGTCGACACCAGGCTCGGTTGCTATCGGGACGGATCTGTGAACTTGTTCTCTATCCGCCGCCCCGCGCCAAGCCTGGACGATTTGGTCCTGGATGCGCCGCGCAATGATCCCTCCAGCGAATCCTTGATGCCCACGGTGGCGCGGCCGCAACACGTCTTCGTGCGTGGCCAGGGTTCCTGGTTGTGGGACAGTGACGACCGCGCCTATCTGGACTTCAGCCAAGGCAATGGCGCCAACAGCCTCGGCCACAGCCCGCGGGTGTTGATCAAAGCCTTGAGCGAACAGACCCACGCGCTGATCAACCCCGGCATGGGTCTGCATAACCGCGCCCAACTCAACCTCGTTGAGCGCTTGTGCCACCGCACCGGCAGCGACCAGGCTTATTTGCTCAACAGCGGCGCGGAAGCCTGTGAAGCGGCGATCAAGCTGGCGCGTAAATGGGGCCAACTGCACCGCGGCGGCGCCTATCGCATCATCAGCGCCAGCAACGGTTGCCATGGCCGCAGTTTCGCGGCGCTGGCGGCATCGGCCGGGACCTTGGAAAACCGTTTCGAGCCGCAACTGCCCGGTTTCAGCCATGTGCCTTTCAACGACCTGCCGGCCCTGCACGCTGCTGTCGATGCGCAAACCGTTGCCATCCTGCTTGAGCCGATCCAGGGCGCCAACGTAACCCCCGCGACCGAACACTACCTCAAGGGCGTCGAGCGCCTGTGCCGTGAACTGGGAATCGTGCTGATCCTCGACGAAGTGCAGACCGGCCTCGGTCGTTGTGGCACGTTGCTGGCCGAACAACAGTACGGCGTAAGAGCCGACATCATCACCCTCGGCAAAGGCCTGGGCGGCGGCGTGCCTCTCGCGGCGCTACTGGCGCGTGGTAGCGCGTGTTGTTTCGAAGTGGGCGAACTGGAAGGTACCCATCACGGCAATGCGTTGATGGCTACAGCCGGCACGGCGGTAGTCGACGCGGTGCTGGAACATGGTTTTCTTGAGCACGTGCGTGAATCCGGTCTTTATCTGGGCGAAGGCCTTGCCCGCCTGGCCTACCGCTACGAGCACGGCCAACTGCGCGGACAAGGTCTGATGTGGGGCCTGACGTTGTCGGATGATTCTGCCGATGCCGTGGTAAACGCCGCGCTGCAGGAGGGCCTGATCCTCAACGCCCCGCAACCTGACTGTCTGCGCTTTACCCCGGCGTTGACCGTGAGCAGAAGCAACATCGACGACATGCTCCTGCGCCTGGCCCGCGCCTTCTCCCGCGTGCGCACCGCACAACTGCAATGCCGCAAGGGCATCGCTGTTTAACCCCATTTTCCTGAACCGTCTCGCGGCATACGCGGCGCCTCCAGCCTGATTTTTTTGGCTGGGGGCGTTTTTTTGTGTGTGAAATTTTTGGATTGAAAGCGTTGATTGATCGATTTTGAAAATAGTGGCTTTTTAGCGGGCGTCGGCAAGGACTGCCGATGGGGCGTGACGCTTTTTCGCGTGCTCCATTTCTAATCTGTACCACTGGGTGGTATGTTTTATAGGAAGGGATATCCATGAGGCTCAGGCTGTTTAAAACACGCAATTTCGCTGATGCGGCCAGCAAGGCCTGGATTTGTGATTTGGAGTTGAGTGAGGCATTCGGCGAAATGCTAAGAGGGCAAGCAGACAACCTGGGAGGCGGGGTGTGGAAAAAACGCCTAAACCAGAACAGACATCGGTTTATTGTCTTGGCCAAGGGCAGACATTTTTGGGTTTATCAGCTTCTGTATGCCAAACAGGATCAAAGCAATATCAGCCAGAAGGATTTGGTCGGGTTGCGTGCGATGGCGAAGAAATATGAAGATTTAACTGAATCGGATGTCCAGCAGCTACTGGACTTCAAGGAGTTTGTGGAGATACATCATGACCAGAAAATATGAAAGTGAAGCATTGGAGTCGGTTCATCAATCGGCCAAGGCGTTGTATTCGATTGGTGCGATCAGCAAGACCACCCTTCGAGAGTTCGACGAGATGTGCTTTGCAACTGCCCCCGTGCAAATCCCGGCCGAACAGATCAAACAACTGCGCGAAACCAACCATGTCAGCCAACCCGTATTCGCCCGTTACCTGAACACCAGCGCCTCCACGGTAAAAAAATGGGAGTCGGGTGAGAAACAACCCAGCGGCATGGCGCTCAAGCTTCTGAGCATCGTGCAAAAGCATGGATTGGAAATCCTGGCCTGAGGGTGGCCCAGTGCCAGATTCCACTGAACCCTCACGAGCGCCCAAGGTCGATTAGCTACACGGCTCACACGAGCCGATTTTTTGGAGCTGACCCATGGACATCATTCGTATCATCATCGCCATTCTGCTGCCGCCATTGGGTGTGTTCCTGCAAGTAGGCTTCGGCGGCGCGTTCTGGTTGAACATTCTGCTGACCTTGTGCGGTTACTTCCCAGGCATCATCCACGCGGTGTACATCATCGCCAAGCGCTGAGGCCGTTAGCCTTTGGCGATGAGCCGTGAGTTGCGCTCATTGCGAAAGGCCAGTTGCTCGATGGTCTGGGTGGCGTGTTCGGCTTCTTCCCGTGCCTGAAGGATGATGCCGTGCTGCTCGGACTTGCTGCACACCGGGTCGGCATTGCTCGCATCCCCCGTGAGCATGAAGGCCTGGCAACGGCAGCCGCCGAAGTCCTTTTCCTTTTCATCACATGACTTGCACGGCTCGGGCATCCAGTCGTAGCCGCGAAAGCGGTTGAAGCCAAACGAGTCGTACCAGATGTGTTGCATGCTGTGGTCGCGCACATTCGGAAACTGCACCGGCATCTGTCGGGCGCCGTGGCAGGGCAGGGCGGTGCCGTCTGGCGTCACGGTAAGAAAGATACTGCCCCAGCCATTCATGCAGGCTTTCGGGCGCTCCTCGTAGTAATCCGGCGTCACGAAAATCAGCTTGCACGGGTGGCCTTCGGCTTCGAGCTTGGCGCGGTATTCGTTGGTGATGCGCTCGGCGCGCACCAACTGCTCCTTGGTGGGCAACAACCCCACACGATTGAGCTGCGCCCAGCCGTAGAACTGGCAGGTGGCGAGTTCGACAAAGTCGGCTTGCAGCGCAATGCACAGCTCGATGATGCGGTCGATCTTGTCGATATTGTGCCGATGGGTGACGAAGTTCAGCACCATCGGATAGCCGTGGGCTTTCACTGCCCGAGCCATTTCCAGTTTTTGCGCGAAGGCTTTTTTCGAACCGGCCAGCAGGTTATTCACCTGTTCGTCGCTGGCCTGGAAGCTGATCTGGATATGGTCCAGGCCGGCCTTCTTGAAGTCGCTGATTTTCTGCTCGGTGAGGCCGATGCCGGAGGTGATCAGGTTGGTGTAGAACCCCAACTTGCGCGCCTCGGCGATCAACTCCGCCAAGTCCTGGCGCACCAGCGGTTCACCGCCGGAAAAGCCCAACTGCGCGGCACCCATTTCCCGGGCTTCGCGAAACACCTTGATCCACTGCTCGGTGCTCAGCTCCTTGCCCTGCTCGGCGAAATCCAGCGGGTTGGAGCAGTACGGGCACTGCAACGGGCAGCGGTAAGTCAGCTCGGCCAGCAGCCACAGCGGCAAACCGATAGCCGGTTTTTCAGGCAAGGGTGATCCAGTGCTCAGCACGGGCGACCTCCATGAATTGCTCAATGTCGTCACCCAGCTCAGGCACGCCGGGGAATTGCTGATCCAGCTCGGCGATGATCGCCGCCACGTCGCGCTCGCCGTCGATCAAACCGCCGATCAATGCGGCGCTGTCATTGAGCTTGATCATGCCTTCGGGGTAGAGCAGTACATGGCCCTTTTGCGCGGGCTCGTACTGGTAGCGATAGCCCTGGCGCCAGGTGGGTATTCTGCTGCGATCAAAGCTCATAGGGTGATCCCTTTATGCCAGACCCGCTGCTCGGTCACGCTGTGATACGGCGGGCGTTTGAGTTCGTAGGCCATGCTCATGGCATCCAGCATGCTCCACAGGATGTCCAGTTTGAACTGCAGGATTTCCAGCATGCGCTCCTGGCCTTCACGGGTGGTGTAGTGCTGCAGCGTGATCGCCAAACCGTGCTCCACATCGCGGCGGGCCTGGCCCAGGCGGGTGCGGAAATATTCGTAACCGGCCGGGTCGATCCACGGGTAATGCTGCGGCCAGCTGTCGAGGCGCGACTGGTGGATCTGCGGCGCGAACAGTTCGGTCAGCGAACTGCTGGCGGCCTCCTGCCAACTGGCGCGACGGGCGAAGTTGACGTAGGCGTCCACCGCAAAGCGTACGCCGGGCAGTACCAATTCCTGGGAACGCAATTGATCCGGGTCGAGTCCGACCGCCTGGCCCAGGCGCAGCCAAGCTTCGATGCCGCCGTCTTCACCGGGCGCACCATCGTGGTCGAGCAAGCGCTGGATCCATTCGCGGCGGATCTCGCGGTCCGGGCAATTGGCCAGGATCGCGGCGTCCTTCAGCGGAATATTGACTTGGTAGTAGAAGCGGTTGGCGACCCAGCCCTGGATTTGTTCGCGGCTGGCGCGGCCTTCGTACATCGCTACGTGGTACGGGTGATGGATATGGTAGAAGGCACCCTTGGCGCGCAAGGCGGCTTCGAATTCGGCGGTCGTCAACGGTGTGTCAGTCATGTCGTCTGCTCCTACAATTCAATGCTCATGCCGTCGTAAGCCACTTCGACATTACGTCGCACCAACTCCGCGCGCTCGGGAGAGTCTTCATCGAGGATCGGATTGGTGTTGTTGATATGGATAAGCACCTTGCGCTGCTCGGGCAACTGCTCCAGCACTTCGAGCATGCCGCCGGGGCCGTTTTGCGCCAGGTGGCCCATCTCGCGACCAGTTCGGGTGCCGACGCCACGGCGCTGCATTTCGTCGTCATCCCACATCGTGCCGTCTACCAGCAGACAGTCGCTGCCGGCCATGATCTCCAGCAGCGGCGCGTCGACCTTGCCCAGGCCCGGGGCGTAGAACAGTTTGCCGCCGGTGCGCAGGTCTTCGACGATCAGGCCGATATTGTCGCCGGGGTGCGGGTCGAAGCGGTGCGGCGAGTACGGCGGCGCAGCGCTGCGCAGCGGCAGTGGAGTGAAGCGCAGGTTGGGGCAGGCCGGGATGGTGAAACTGGCGTCCAGCTCGATGCGGTTCCAGGCCAGGCCGCCGTTCCAGTGGGTGAGCATGGTGAACAGCGGGAAGCCGGTGCTCAGGTCTTCATGGACCATGTCGGTGCACCACACCTGGTGCGGGCAGCCTTCGCGCAGGCTCAACAGGCCCGTGGTGTGGTCGATCTGGCTGTCCATCAGGATGATCGCGCTGATGCCGGTGTCGCGCAGGGCGCGGCCGGGTTGCATCGGCGCAAAGCCTTGCAGCTGTGCGCGGATATCCGGCGAGGCGTTGCACAGCACCCAATTCACGCCATCGTCGGAAATCGCGATGGACGACTGGGTACGTGCGTGGGCCCGCAGGCTGCCATCACGAAAGCCTGCGCAGTTCACGCAGTTGCAATTCCACTGCGGAAAACCACCGCCGGCGGCGGAACCTAGAATCTGGACAAACATGATTGCTCCATCACGCAAAGCTCAAAACAAAAACGCCCCGGGCGAACCGAGGCGTTGTATTACCCAGCGGATTAGCGGCTGGCGAAGTACATGGTGACTTCGAAGCCGATGCGCAGATCAGTGTAAGCAGGTTTGGACCAAGTCATATTCATACTCCTACGAAGGGATGGGACGTTTACTACCAAGTAATACATATAGTCCACCTCCAGTCGGAGATGTTCAGATGTGTGCGTAGGAATGTTACTCAATTCTTGGCAAGTTAGCGCTGTCTTGGTGGAAAAAGCCTGTTGCAGAGTTGGCAATGATCGACCTGCCGGCCTTCACGCGTTCGAGGTTTGCGGGCCGTTGGCCACATAGCGCCAGCCCCCTTGGGCGTCGTTCAGTTGCTGGGCGGCCAGCAGCAGGTCCTCACGGCTGCGGCCTTGGATCAACTGTTGAAGATGAGTGAGATAAGCCGACGGATGGCCGGCCAAGTGTGCGTGCCACAGCAGTTCGGCGGCTTGGGCGACCGGCAACGCATGAGGTGAAAACTGTTGGGCAAGGGCAATATTGTCCAGGTCTTCGCTGGCGCCGACCAATGCCGGCAGTTGGGCCAGGAAGGTGTTCAAGTGTTCAACGATGCCTTCCAGGGACACGCTGGGAGACTGCACGCCAAATAACAGGCCGGTCTGTCCGTTTATCTGTCGGACACCGCTGAAGACCGCGTAGCCCAACTGCAACTCGACCCGCAGGCGTTGGTAGAACGGCCCTTGGAGCAGGTGTCCCAGCAGTCGCCACGACGCTTCGTCGGCCAGGGACGGGCTCGGTGTCGGGCAAAACAGCAGCAAGGCGGCTTCAGGGGAATCGGTTTTTATCGCATGCCACACGCGTTGACCGCTGAAGGTCTGCTGAGGTGGTTCGAGGTGGGCAGGTTGGCCTGGCAGACGAGCGGCGGCGGCCTTGATCAGCGTTTCAGTCGCGGCGGGCAAACCCAGGCCCAGGCCATGCCAGCGTGCGGTGGCCCAGGATGCAGGCTGCTCACGTGTCTCGACATTGCCGTTGGCGCAGCACGAGGGCAGCGCCTTGAGCAACGCCCGGATTGGAATCATTGGCGCTGGGGCAATGACCGCCTCTTGCGGCAGGTTCAGGCTTTGCGCCAAGGCCTCCAGCACGGCTGGCATGGGCTCGTGCAGTCCGGTCATCGTCACCCGCCAGTCAGTGCCGGTGGTTTCGAAGGACACTTCAACGCCCGCCTGACGTGCACTCTCACGCAATGGCTGCAAGATGTTTTCCAGTGCGGCAGCAACTGGCGCGTCGAACCGCCATTGCAGGTACAGCGCGCCTTCGTCGCTGTCATCCGCCAAGGCCGGGCTGAAGGCCAGCGCCGATACCTCGCGGCGACCCCGCGAGCGGTCCTGGGCAAAGGTGCGCAGGCCCCGGTGGGCGCTGGTTTGGCCGCGGATCAGGCCGGCGCGCTCTTCCTTGGCCGGTGGGCGCAGGAACGGGTTGGGCGGGGGAAGTTGCCAAATGTGCTCGGCGGGCGGCAGGTGCAGTGATTCAAGCAGGGCCTTGAGCGCGGCGATGTCTTGTTCACACAGATCTTCGCTGTCGTTTCGGGCCAATGCCAATGCGCCCTGGATCTGTTGTCGGCGGGCGTTCAGTAGCGCGGACTCTTCGCGAAGTGGCGTCCAGTCGCTGCGTGAGAAAAAGCTCAGCCAGTCGTGCAACAGCGCCTCAATCTGTGTCGTCGGTTTATCTGCGGTACCGAGCGTGAAGTCGATATCCAGCACGGCTTGTCCGGCGAAGTGATACAGCACGGACGCCTGCAGTGCACAGGCCAGTTGTTGTTCTTTCAACTCGGCGAGCAGCCCGCCCGGCGCAGAGGCGTTGAGCCAGGTGCAAAGGAAGTCCAGTGCGGCGCGGGGCGCGTCACAGGTGATGACGTGGTGCAGGTGGCCGTCTTCGGTGTGCTGATAACGCCGGGCCGCGCCTTGCATCAAGGCGGGTGGCGAAGCCTGTGGATGCTGCGGGCCAGAGATCAGATGCTCGCTGAATTGCTGCGCCATGGTTTCCAGCGTTTGCAACGACTGCGGGCCGGCGAGACTCAAGGTCATCTGCCCGCTCTGATAGAACTGCGCGTGGAATTCCCGCAAGGCTTGCTGAAACGCCTCACGCTCCACCGGCAGGCTGTCGCGGTTGCCTGCGTGAAAGCCACGCAACGGATGATCTGCCGCCAAACGTCCGAGCAGCGTCACCTGCTGTTGAGCCTTGGCGTCCTGGGACCAGGCGACAAACTCGGCGTGCAGCACTTCGCGCTCGCGCAGTTGATCTTCCAGCGCAAGGCGCGGATGGGTGAGCATGTCTGCCAGCCGCTCCAGCCCATCCGTAAAGGTCGAAACCGGCAGCTCGAAGAAGAAGTCCGTGGTGCGTTCGCGGGTGCTCGCGTTCACCTGGCCACCATGGCGTTGTACGTAGGCCATCAACCCTTCGCCGGTGGGAAAACGCTCGGTGCCAAGAAACAACAAATGCTCAAGGAAATGCGCCAGTCCAGGCCAATCCAGCGGCATATCATGACTACCGGCAGCCACCCTTAACGCTGCGGCGCAACGTTTCAAACGTGGCGCATGGCGCAGGGAAACACGCAGGCCATTGGCCAGGGTTAAGTGAACGGGATAAGGGTGGGCCGGGGCAGGCATGGGCACTTCCAGAACGGGGCAAGTGCCTATGCTAACAAACCCGTTGGGTCAGGGCTTGTGCAGCGGGCCGTAAAGCTCGGGGCGACGGTCTTGCAGGTAGTGATTGGCGGCGCGGGCGTCGAGGATCGATTGGTGATCCAGCGTGCCGACAATCAAGGCTTCATCCAGCCCCGCCTGGGCGATTCGCTGGCCATCCGGCGCGGCGATGCTGCTTTGCCCGCAATACTGAATCTCGCCTTCGTGCCCGCAATAGTTGGCGTAGGCCACGTAGCACTGGTTTTCAAAGGCCCGCGCCCGCACGGTGACGTCGGCAACAAAATCGAACGGCACCATGTTGGCGGTGGGCACCAGGATCACCTCTGCCCCGGCCAGGGCCAGGCGTCGGGTGTTTTCCGGGAACTCCAGGTCGTAGCAGATCAGGAATCCCAGCTTCCACCCATTGAGCTCCACCAGTGGGAAGTCATCGTCGCCGGCGCTGAACATCGAATGGTCCAGATCCCCGAACAGATGGGTCTTGCGGTAGTTGCACAGGCGATGGCCGTGGGCGTCGATCAATTGCACGGCGTTGTAGATCTGCCCATCGTCGGCCCGCTCCGGATAACCGTACAAAATGGCCAGCCCGGCAATTTTCGCGATGTCTGCGATGATCTCGGCAGACTCGCCATCCTGTGCTTCGGCCAGGGCCCCGACGGCTTCTGCGCCGATGTTGTAGCCGGTGAGGAACATCTCCGGCAGCACCAGCACATCGGCGTCGGTCGCTTCGTGTGCAAGCCGACGCAGGCGCTTGAGGTTGCCCGCTACGTCCAACGGCAGCGGCGGGCATTGGTACAGGGCGACACGCATGGCGTAACTCCTTACTCGGCCAGGGCGATTGGCCCGATTTCATCGAACACATCACCGGGGCCGGGGTTCTCGGCGTGAGTGCTGCCGCCGAAGTGGGTCATGATGCCCCACACTGCGTTCAGCGAGGTTTGTACGGCGCCTTCCACCCACGCAGGGGTCCAGGAAACGTCGTCGCCCGCGATAAAAATCCCACGCTGTTCGGCGGGCATGTCCTTCTGCATAAAGTGCGCGTACATCCGCTGGTTGTAGCGGTAGTGGCCAGGCAATGCGCCTTTGAAGGCGCCGAGGAAATGCGGATCCGCCTCCCAGGACACGGTGATCGGATCACCAATGATGCGCGCCTTGATATCGACTTTCGGGTAGATCTTGTTCAAGGCATCCAGGGCCAGTTTTACCCGCTTGTCGATGGGCTGCGGAAGCATTTTCAGCGCGTCGCTCATCCACGAGTACGACAGGCAGATCACCCCTGGTTTGTCGTCGCCGTTGTCGAACAGGTAGGTGCCGCGAGTGAGGCGATCGGTGAGGGTCATGCTCATCAGGTCGCGGCCGGTTTCCGGATCTTTGTCTTTCCAGAAGGGGCGGTCGACCATCACGAAGGTTTTCGACGATTGCATGTAGCGCGTGCGGTCCAGGGCCATCCACATCTTTTGCGAGAACAGGGTTTCATCGCATTCGATCTGGGTGGTCAGCAGCCAGCTTTGGCAGGTGGTGAGCACGGCGGCGTATTCACGGGTGTCGCCATAGTTGTCGGTCACCGCGAAACGGCCATCTGCGGCGTGGGCAATGCGCTTGACCCCTGCGCGAGGTGCGCCGCAGTGCAGTGAGCTGAGGCTGGTACCGGCCGGCCAGTGGGCGCAGCGCTCTGGCACATGGCGCCAGATGCCCATGGGCACCTGGGCCACGCCGCCGACCACCAGGTGTTGGTGGTCGTCGCAGTTGGTCATCACCACCCGGAAGATTTCCAGCATCGAGTTGGGGAAATCCGAGTCCCAGCCGCCGGTGCCGAAACCGACTTGGCCAAACACTTCACGGTGATGGAACGACAGCTTGGCGAAGGCCTTGGAGGTGGCGACGAAGTCGTAGAAGGTGCGGTCGTCCCACAGCGGTACCAGCTTGTTCCACAGCGCTTTGAGGCGCGGCACGTCGCGGTCGCGAATGGCTTGCTGGATATCGCCGAACTGCGAGCCGGCTTCCAGCGCGTCGGCCCAGGCGTCGGCCACTTCCTGGAACAGGGCAGGCAAGTCAGACAGCTTTTGTGCGTAGTGGGTCTGGCCTTCGAGGTCGATCACGGTACTGCCGGAGGCCGGCGTCAGCGGGTTGGGGAACGGCTTGGTGTCCAGGCCCAGCTTATCCACATAGTGGTAGAAGGCGGTGGATGACACAGGAAAGCGCATGCCGCCCAGCTCGGCGATGATGCCTTCGGCGCCTTCGAAGGCCTGGGAGCGCAACCGGCCGCCCATCTTCGAGGCTTCGTACACCACGGGTTTGAGGCCCAGCTTCATCAGTTCGTAGGCGGCGACCAGACCGGCGATGCCGGCGCCGACGATGGCAACTTCGGCGCCATGGTTGGCGGCGGGGATACTGCCCAGGCCGGCGGGGTGCTCGATCCAGTCATCAAAGGCAAACGGAAAGTCCGGGCCAAAGATGGTGATGGGTTTTTTACCGTCTGCCGGATGGCGATTGGTCTTGCTGAGGGTGCTGGACGGAATGCTCATGGCTGACCTTACTGGCGACTAGGCGGAAGGAACCCGCTGAGTATAGGAAAAGATGGCAGCCAGTTTAGGGAGCGTTGCGCTCGTTAATAAGACGCAATGTGTCGTCAAAATGGACTGTTTTCAGTCGAAGTGACGAGTTTGACGGTCAGATTGGTTGGCCGCGATCCAATTTGTTACTTAGGATGATCGAGGTTGTGGTTTTTTCCACACCATCGACACTGCCGATCTGGTCCAGCAACTGATCAAGCTGCTCCGGCGAATCCGTGCGCAGCCAGGCCACGTAATCAAACTCGCCGCTCACCGCGCACAACTGCTGCACTTGAGCCATGGCACTCAGCCTGCGCAGCACTTCTTTGCCTGAACGTGGTTGCACGGTGATGCCCACGTAGGCCTGCAAACCACCGTCTGCCACACGTTGCCCCAGGCGCACGCCGTAACCGGTGATCACCTGGGTTTTCTCCAGGCGTGCGAGGCGCGAAGTCACGGTGGTGCGTGCGATCCCCAACTGCCGGGCAAGCATGGCCACGCTTTCGCGGGCGTTGATCTGCAGCGCGGCGATCAGTTGGCGGTCGATTTCATCTAGGACAGGCAAGAGAGGCTCCATTTCGGGCGGCAACAGCCACGCATGTTACAGGCTTGTATCGGCCAGCAGGCAGCGGGCGAACAGCTGCGGGACCGGCAGATGCCGTTGGCTGTAGCGACTGAGCAGGATGATCTCACGGTAAAACGTCAGGCTGCCCAGGGGGATTGTTCTTATTTCAGGCGAACGCTCCAGCCACAGGCCCGCCTGGGGGATCAGCGATACGCCAAGGCCACATTCCACCATCTTGACGATGGCCTCCAGCTCGTCCAGTTCCAGTGCGACCTGTACATCAATTTTCTGCTCGCGCAGGAACCGGCTCACCAACCGACCGCCGAACGATGCGCGGTCATAGCGGACATGGGGGTGGCTGCTGAGCAACTGCACAGGATCATCGCCAGTCATTGTGTGCGGCACGACCAGCACGAACGGTTCCTTGCGCAGCACCTGCACGTGCAATTCCTTGGGCAGATCGAACGGCGGGCGAATGATGATCGCTGAATCCAACTCGCCGGCATCTACCTGGCTCAACAACTCCAGGGACACGCCAGGGACCAACTTGCACTCGACCGTTGGCGCAGCCTGGCGCAAACGCACCAACGCCTGTGGCAGCAAGCCGGTCTGGGCGGTGGTGATGGCACCGACTTTCAACTCGCCCCGATATTCATCGGCGTCCACCGGCACCGCCATGCGGTTGAACGTTTCAATGATTTCCTTGGCCAATGGCAATGCGCGCAAACCCGCCGCATTCAGCGTGGCCTGACGCCCGGTGCGATCGAACAGCTCACCCCCAGCGTCTGCTCCAACTGCCGAATCTGCGCGCTGACCGCCGACTGTGTCAGGCCGCCATGCATGCCCGCCGCCGCGAACGTGCCATGGCGGGTTACGGCAATAAAGGTCTTCAATTCACGCAGCATAGGGTCTCTATTCATCGAAATAATTTGAGCTCGGCGCAAAAACTATCGTCTTTTCATCGGCTGAAGCAAGGCTAAACTCGGGGAACTTAATGCCCACAGAGGTTTGACCTGATGACACTCGCACCTTTTCACCTGGCAATTCCGGTATACGACCTCGCCGCTGCGCGGCATTTCTACGGTGACGTCTTTGGCCTTGAAGAGGGGCGTTCCAGCGAACACTGGGTAGATTTCAACTTTTTCGGGCATCAGTTGGTCATTCACGAACACCCGAAAACCGCCTCTCAGGAATCAGCCCACACCAACGCGGTAGACGGCCACGACGTGCCCGTGCCGCATTTTGGCGTGGTGTTGGGCTGGGAAGATTGGCATGCCTTGGCGGAACGCTTGCAGGCGAGAGGGACGACGTTTGTGTTGGAACCGCACATTCGCTTCAAGGGGCAGGTGGGGGAGCAGGCGACGTTGTTTCTGTTTGATCCGTGCGGGAACGCGCTGGAGTTCAAAGCATTCCGGGATATTGGGCAGTTGTTTGCAAAGTGAGACTGCCAGACACACAAAAGCCGCGCAATGCGCGGCTTTCTTGTTTGGTGGGCCCACACGGACTTGAACCGTGGACCAAAGGATTATGAGTCCTCTGCTCTGACCAACTGAGCTATAGGCCCTGTAACAGGTCGCGGATTATAACGATGGTTTCCCCGCTGTGCCATCCGAAAAATCCTCAATGTGCATGCGAAGGAAGGTCGCGGCAAAAAGCTCCGGCGGCAGCGGCAGGCTGACGATGTAGCCTTGCATCTGTTCGCAGCCTTCAGAGGCCAGGAAGGCTTGCTGGGCGGGGTTCTCCACGCCTTCGGCGATGATGGTGAATTGCATGCTATGCCCCAGGGCGATGATGGCGCGCACGATGGCGGCATCGTGGGGGTCATCGGGCAGGCCACGGACGAAGGATTGGTCGATCTTCAGGAAATCCAGCGGCAGGCGTTTAAGGTAGCTGAGGGATGAGTAGCCGGTACCGAAGTCATCAATCGCCAGTTGCACGCCCAACTGCTTGAGTTGGTACAGCACCTCCAGTGCTTCCTCGGCCTGGCTCATGATGAAGTTTTCCGTGATCTCCAATTGCAGGTGGCCGGGGTCGAGGTGGTAGTCGCGCAACAGTTGTTCGATGCGACTCAGCAAGCCGGGATGTCGCAACTGCGCGCCGGCGAGGTTGACCGACAGCGGGCCGAAATCTTCGAAGGTGCCCTGCCAGGCGTGCAGTTGTTGGCAGGCCTGTTCCAATACCCAATCGCCAATTTGCAGGATCGTGCCGTTCTCTTCGGCCAGGGCAATGAAGTGTTCGGGGGGGACTTCGCCAAAGGTGGGGTGGTGCCAGCGAATCAGGGCTTCGGCGCCGATCAGTTCGTGTGTCACCAGGCTCAGCTTTGGCTGGTAATACAGGCTTAGCTCTTTACGTTCGATGGCTCGCCGCAGTTCGTGCTCCAGTGCCACGCGTTCGTTGGCCTGGGCCGTGAGGTCGCGGGTGTAGCTTTCGACCCGGTTACGCCCCTTGGCTTTGGAGCGGTACATCGCGGCGTCGGCATTCTTGACCAGGGTGGCGACATCCGTACCGTCCTGCGGATAGAGGCTTGTGCCGATGCTGGCGCTGATGAAGAACTCGTGCTCGCCAGCCTGGAAGGGCGGGGTGAAGCAGGCCAGCAGCTTATTGGCCAGGTGTTCGGCGTCGCTGGCGTGTTGCAGGCCGGGCAACAGGATGATGAACTCGTCGCCGCCCAGGCGCGCGACGGTGTCGATGTCTCGCAGTTGATCCTTGAGGCGCACAGCGATGTCTTTGAGCAGCAGGTCGCCGATCGGGTGGCCGAGGCTGTCGTTGATGTGTTTGAAGCGGTCCAGGTCGAGGAACAGCACGGCGCCCTGTTTACCGGTTTCCTGATGACCGTTGAGGGCGGCCTGCAACCGGTTTTCAAACAGCGTGCGGTTGGGCAGGCCGGTCAGTGGGTCGTGGTGCGCCTGATAGTCGAGGCGTGCCTGGGCCAGTTTGAGGCTGGAGATGTCGGCAAACACCGCCACAAAGTGGGTGATCAGTTGATCGCGGTTACGCACGGCGCTGATGGTCAGCCAACTGGGATACAACTCACCGTTCTTGCGGCGGTTGGAGATCTCGCCTTGCCAGTGGCCATGGGCCGTCAACTGGTGCCACATGGCGGCGTAGAAGGCGCTGTCATGCTGGCCCGAGGCGAGCAGGCGCGGTGTCTGGCCGAGCGCTTCGGCTTCACTGTAGCCGGTGATTTCGCTGAAGGCGCGGTTGACGGCACTGATGTTCTGGCGGGTGTCGGTGATCAACACGCCTTCGGCAGTGCTTTCGAAGACGGTGGCAGCCTGTTGCAGTTTTTCCTGCATCTGCTGGCGTTCAGTGATGTCGCGGGCGATGGTGAGCATGCAGTCTTCATCGCCGATAGGCAGTGGGCGACTGGACAATTCACAGAGGCGTATCAGGCCATCGACGCGGCGGATATGGCAGACAAAGTCGCGGACAAACCCATCACGCTGCATCAACTCCAGCATGTGTTTGCGCTCGTTGAGGTCGACCCAGATGCCAAGGTCCAGGCTCGATTGGTCAACCGATGTGGCGCTGGTGTGGCCGGTCAGGCGGCTGAAGCCTTCGTTGACCTCAATCAGCAGACCGTCGCGTTGGCGGCTCAGCAGCAAACCGTCGGGCGAGGCGTGGAAGGCTTTGGCGAACTTCTCTTCGGAGGTTTGCAGCAGCTGCTGGGTTTCCTTGAGTTGGGTGATATCGCGCACCACCACCACGATGGCTTCAGTCGTGTCCAACTGGAAGGGTTCTGCCGAGATAAGACCGGTAAAGGCTTGGCCGTTGCTGCGCAGGAACGGCATTTCAAGGTTGCGGATACTGGTGGTCTGGACACGTTGCAGCAGCTCGGGGCCGATGCCCGGGATGCCCCATATTTCCAGCTCTGTACCGGTTTTGCCGATCACCTCTTCAGCAGTCAGGCCGATTTGATCTTCGAAGGCTTTATTGACCTCCAGCAAGCAGCCATCGGATAGCCGTGCAATCACCAGAATGTCCGGGCATTGCTGGAACACCGAGGCAAATTTCTGTTCGGACAATTGCAGCGCTTCCTCGGTGCGCTTGGCCTCGCTGATATCAATCATCAGGCCGCGCAGCACAGGCTCATGACCGTGTTCGATCAGGCTGACAATGTCGCGTACCCACAGGCAGCGGCCGTCGGCGGTAATCACTCGGTAATCAACACTGTGGTCGCGGCTGGCACGGGTTTCGCGGTGGCAATAAGCTTCGGCACGTATGAGGTCGGCCGGGTGAATGATGTTGCGCCAGAAGCCCGGAATCAGCCAATGAGCGCGTGGGTAGCCGAGCAAGTCTTCTGCGTGAGGGGAGACGTAGCTGTAGGTGAAATCGGTGACATTGGCTTCCCAGGCGATGGCGGACAAGCTCTCTACCAGGCCGCGATAGTGGTATTCGCTGCTGCGCAATTCTTGTTCGAGAGCGACGCGGCGGGAAATTTCCGAACTCAGCCGACGATTGATCCGAATCACGATGGCCAATACGCTGCACAGCAGCAGTACGGCGGGCAGGCCGTACATCAGCAGGTCGTTCCAGAAGGTGCGGTTATCCGTGAACTTACCCACCCAATGCTGCTGAATCGCGTCGGTTTCCTCCGGGCTGAGGTCGGCCAGGACTTTGTCCAGGATGCCCACCAGCATTTTATCGTCCCGTGGTACGCCCATCGCCAATTGATAGCGGTAAGGGGTTTCGCCGCTGACGTAAAGGCCATCGAGTTTGAGTTCGCGCAGGCTCCAGACGCTGGACGCCAGGTCGCTGACCACGGCATCCACTTCGCCGGTCGCCAGGGCTTGCAGTGTGGAACTGACGTTGGGCAGTGCGACCAGGTTAAGGTCGGGATGGTGGGTACGCAGCAACTCGTGAGGGGCGTAGTTTTCCACCACGGCAACCTTCAGGCCGTAAAGATCCTTGAGGTTGCGCGGTCGTGCTCCGCCTTCGTGGGCAAGAATCACCATCGGGAAGTCGATGTAAGGCCGGGTAAAAGCCAGATAGCCCTGGCGTTCCGGGGTCGACATGATGCTGGCGATAAGATCGAGTTGGTTGTTTCGCGCCATCTCCAATACAGCGCCCCAGCTCGGCGGTTCGATTATCTTGACCCTGACGCCCAGGCGGTCCTGGATCAGGCGCACGTAATCTGCCGACAAGCCTTGGTATCGGCCACTGTCATCACGGTATTCGAAGGGTGGCCACGAGGCGTCCACGCCAAGTCTCAGCTCCTGATGGTCCGCCAGCCAGCCACGCTCATCATCAGTAAGAGTCAACGCGCCAGCCGTTGCGGTCCAGTTCAGCAGCGACAGCAGTATCACGGTCGGCAATCTGGGCATAACGGTCTCGTTATGGCACGGGGAATGTGTCGAGTGTAGACGGGCATTGCGGGGGGAGGAGGGGCAGTACAGGATTTTATCTATGCAAAACAAAACCCCCGGCCTGGGCCGGGGGTTCTGGTATCACTCGTCGAGGAAGGAGCGCAGATGCTCGCTTCGCGTCGGGTGGCGCAACTTGCGCAGCGCCTTGGCTTCGATCTGACGGATCCGCTCGCGGGTCACGTCAAACTGCTTACCGACTTCCTCAAGGGTGTGGTCGGTATTCATGTCGATGCCGAAACGCATGCGCAGTACCTTGGCTTCACGGGCAGTGAGGCCGGACAGTACGTCGCGAGTCGCTTCTTTCAAGCTCTCAACAGTGGCGACATCGATTGGCGACTGCATGGTCGAGTCTTCGATGAAGTCACCCAGATGGGAGTCTTCGTCATCACCGATCGGGGTTTCCATGGAGATCGGCTCTTTAGCGATCTTCAATACCTTGCGGATTTTATCCTCAGGCATTTCCATGCGTTCGCCCAGCTCTTCCGGGGTCGGTTCGCGACCCATTTCCTGCAACATCTGCCGGGAAATACGGTTGAGCTTGTTGATGGTCTCGATCATGTGCACCGGAATACGGATGGTGCGGGCCTGGTCGGCGATCGAGCGAGTGATCGCCTGACGGATCCACCAGGTGGCATAAGTCGAGAACTTGTAGCCGCGACGGTATTCGAACTTGTCCACAGCCTTCATCAAGCCGATGTTGCCTTCCTGGATCAGATCGAGGAATTGCAGGCCACGGTTGGTGTACTTCTTGGCGATGGAGATCACCAGACGCAAGTTCGCTTCTACCATCTCTTTCTTCGCGCGGCGGGCCTTGGCCTCACCGATCGACATGCGACGGTTGATGTCCTTGATCTCGGCAATCGTCAGACCGGTTTCGGTCTCAAGTGCAGTCAGCTTCTGCTGGCAACGGATGATATCCGGCTGCAGGCGGCCAATGGCTTCGGCGTACTTCGCCTTGCCTTTGGCCAGGGCGTCGCTCCAGCTTTCGTCAACTTCGTTGCCCGGGAACTGGCGCAGGAAGTCGGTACGCGGCATGCGCGCATCACGGACACAGAGCTGCATGATCGCACGCTCTTGTGCACGCAGACGCTCAAGGGCGCTACGAACGCGTTCAACCAGGCCTTCGAATTGCTTCGGTACCAGCTTGATCGGCATGAACAGCTCAGCCAGCGCCAGCAGCTCGGCAATTGCCAGCTTGTTGGAGCGACCGTGCTTTTTCAGGGCCTTGCGGGTGATTTCCATTTGATCGGAAACCGCACCGAAACGCTGGGCAGCGATGATCGGGTCTGGACCGCTTTCGACTTCTTCTTCGTCGTCGGTGCTGGCTTCAGCCTCGTCGTCTTCGGAATCGTCATCCGCTTTCGCGGCTTTCGGATCGACAGGCGGCGGTACTTCGGCAGCAGGCGGCGCAATGCCGTCGTCCGGGTCGATATAACCGCTCAGGACGTCGGACAGGCGGCCACCTTCGGTGGTGACGCGAGTGTACTCGGAGAGAATGTGGTCAACCGTGCCAGGGAAGTGCGCGATTGCGCCCATCACTTCACGGATGCCCTCTTCGATACGCTTGGCGATTTCGATCTCGCCTTCGCGTGTCAGCAACTCGACGGTACCCATTTCACGCATATACATGCGCACAGGGTCAGTCGTGCGACCGATGTCGGTCTCCACCGCGGCCAACGCAGCAGCGGCTTCTTCAGCGGCTGCCTCGTCGGTATCGGCGTCGGCCAACATAAGGGCGTCCGCATCCGGAGCACTCTCGTGTACGGGGATCCCCATGTCATTAATCATGCGGATGATGTCTTCCACCTGCTCAGGATCTGAAATATCCTCAGGCAGGTGGTCGTTGACCTCTGCGTAAGTCAGATACTTCTGCTCACGACCAAGGGTGATCAACTCTTTGATACGAGACTGCTGTTGCGCTTTTCCGGACATAACACCCTATCCACTGAAGGTCTTGGCGGGCAAAAAACAAGCCGAGGATTATACCCGAGCTATGACCTCACACGCCAGCTGAGGTCGGGTTTGATGCGGAAACATTCTGTTTTAAGAGGTCACGCATCTGTTTTGCTATCTGAATTTGCTCTTCAGCCGATAATCCCGGCTGTCTTGCTCTCATGATGAGTTCATCGAGGGTCTGCGTATGCTGACCCGCGGATAACCTAGTAATGGTGTCTAAAAACTGTTGTTCAAGGTTATCGCCGTCAATTAGCCACTCCTTTTCCGCAAGTGCTTTCAACAAGCGTCCCTGTTCTGTGCCGTGCCAGCGCGCGATCAACTGAATTGAGTTTAGCTTAGGATTTTTCTGCACAGCTTCGATCAGTGCGATCAGGACTTGAGCGTAGGTATTGCTCGCGTTGGCAAAATGGTCGGCACTTTCGACCTTGCCCGCCAATTGCGGGTGGTGAATGAGCGTGCGCAGGGCGATCAGCGTGGGCGCTTCTACGGCAACTGGCGTGCGCGGGGCGTAGGCCTCGTCGCGATCGCCGCGCTTACCGTTCTTGCTCCAGGGCTTTTTGTCCCACTTCTTGCCGCCGGCACCGGGTTTCTTCGGGGCCCATTCCTGCTGGGGCGCGTAGGCATCCTGCGGTTGGAAGTCGGAATAGTCCGGCATGGCGTCGTAATCCATGCCCGGATCGTAGGCGGGCGGCGCGTCCTGCGGTGCGCTGTGCACCAGCTGGCTGACGGCTTCGCCACTCAATCCGGTAATTTCCAGCAGGCGCTGGCGCATCAGGGTGCGCAGGTTGGCGCCTGGCACCTTGTCGATCAGCGGCGCTGCGAGGGTGGCCATATGGGCCTTGCCTTCGAGGGAGCGCGGATCGGCTTCTTCGGTCAGTTGCTGGAAGAAATAGTCCGCCAGCGGCTGCGCATGTTGGTTGATGCGTGCCCGGAATGCGTCGGTGCCTTCGGAGCGCACCAGGGTATCCGGGTCTTCGCCTTCAGGCAGGAACAGGAAGCGTGCGCGGCGCCCGTCTTGCAGGCTCGGCAGCGTGGCTTCGAGTGCTCGCCAGGCGGCGTTGCGGCCGGCCTGGTCGCCGTCGAAGCAGAACAGCACGCTGGGCACTACGCGGAACAGGCGTTTCAAGTGCTCTTCGCTGGTGGCGGTACCGAGGGTGGCTACGGCGTTGCGCAAGCCTTGCTGGGCCAGGGCAATCACGTCCATATAGCCTTCAACCACGATGATTTCATCGAGGTTGCGATTGTTTTTGCGCGCTTCGAACAGGCCGTAGAGTTCCTGGCCTTTGTGGAATACCGGGGTTTCCGGCGAGTTCAGATACTTGGGCTTGTCGTCCCCCAATACTCGGCCACCAAAGGCGATGATGCGGCCGCGGCTGTCGCGGATCGGGAACATCACGCGGTCGCGAAAACGGTCGTAGCGCTTGCCGGTCTCGGCGTTTTCCACCAGGAGACCGGCGTCGATCATGGCTTTTTGCTGCAGGGTGTCACTGCTCAGGTGCTTGTACAGGTTATCCCAGCCGGGCGGCGCGAAGCCGAGGCCGAAGTCGCGAGCGATTTCGCCGGTAAGGCCGCGGCCCTTGAGGTAGTCGACGGCGGCCTTGCGCTGCGGATGGCTCTTGAGTGCCTGTCGGTAAAAGTCGGCGGCGGCGGTGAGCAGTGGGTACAGCGGCGAATCGGTGGGTTGCCGCGGTTTGTGCGGGCGGCCGCTTTCTTCGCGGGGGACTTCCATGCCGGCGGCTTTCGCCAGGTCCTCGATTGCCTGGGGGAAATCCAGGTTGTCATGGTCCATCAGGAAGCCGAGGGCGTTGCCGCCTGCGCCGCAGCCGAAGCAGTAGTAGAACTGCTTGTCGGGGCTGACACTGAACGACGGGGTTTTTTCTTTGTGGAACGGGCAGCAGGCGGTGTAGTTCTTGCCGGCTTTCTTCAGTTGCACGCGCGAGCTGACAACATCGACGATGTCGGTGCGGTTCAGAAGGTCGTCAATAAAGCTCTGGGGAATTAGCCCGGCCATGGCGTTCTCGTCATCACTGCGTGTAAATGAGGGCCCGTGAAGTGCTCAAGCGCTTGGGTCGAGTGGCTCGACCATCAATCGTCTGCTTGGGCTGTATGGAAGTGTATCTGCCGAGCATTCACTGACGTTAATTTCCAATCAGTCTTCGGCGAAGAAATGTTGCCCCAGGCTCCGGTCTTGGCCAATGGTGGCCTCGGTAGCTCATCGATGGGCACAGTCGACCGTTGATCGCCTGTTTACAGAATAAGTGTGCTCGTCAGTAGCCTTGTTAGGCTCGTCAGAAGAGACGTGCACCGCTGGCAAAAGAGCCAGTCCTGACGTGTGAAGCAGTTGTCTCAGTCGCGTGTGCGGCGTCGACGGTAAAGCATCAAGCGATATCTGCAAATGCCAATAGCCCGGCTGAGGGCCGGGCTTGGCAGAAGCGTGCTACGAACGTCTGTGTATTAGTACAGACGAACGGCGCGGCGCTGCTCGCGCTGAACTTTCTTGGCGTGACGCTTAACAGCGGCTGCTGCTTTACGCTTACGCTCAGAAGTTGGCTTCTCGTAAAATTCGCGGCTACGAACTTCGGCCAGTACACCGGCTTTTTCGCAGGAGCGCTTGAAACGACGCAGAGCTACGTCGAAGGGTTCGTTCTCTTTAACTTTGACGGCTGGCATCCAGAGCTACCTTCTTTCATTACCGGGATCAACGTTCTCGTCGCAAAAAATTCGCGGCTGAGGTCGTCGGTTTTTAAGGGTTGCGGATGTTAACCCCTCATTGACCGGAATGCAAAGCCTCTGATCGAAAACCGCTAGTCGGGAGGGGGAGTGGCGACTATTATGCGCGCCTTCGAATTTAGCCTCTACAAGGCGCAAACCCATGCTAGTACTGGGACTTGAAACCTCCTGCGACGAAACCGGTGTCGCACTTTACGACAGTGAACGCGGGCTTTTGGCCGATGCACTGTTCAGTCAGATCGACCTGCATCGTGCCTATGGCGGCGTGGTGCCGGAGCTGGCCAGCCGTGATCACGTCAAGCGTATGTTGCCGTTGATTCGTCAGGTGTTGGACGAGGCCGGTTGCGTGCCGACCGAGATCGACGCGATTGCCTATACCGCAGGCCCTGGATTGGTCGGAGCCCTTCTGGTTGGGGCCTCTTGCGCCCAGGCGCTGGCGTTTGCCTGGGGCATTCCGGCCCTCGGTGTGCACCACATGGAAGGCCATTTACTGGCGCCAATGCTGGAAGAAAACCCGCCTCAGTTCCCGTTCGTCGCTTTGTTGGTTTCAGGGGGGCATACGCAGCTGGTTCAGGTCGACGCAATCGGTCAATACACGCTGTTGGGCGAGTCGCTGGATGACGCCGCCGGCGAAGCGTTCGACAAGACCGCGAAGATGATGGGCCTCAATTACCCCGGCGGACCGGAGATCGCCCGCCTCGCCGAAAAAGGCGTTGCTGGTCGTTATACCTTCCCGCGTCCGATGTGCGATCGCCCTGGTTTGATGTTCAGTTTCAGCGGCTTGAAAACCTCTGCGCTCAATACCTGGCAGCACAGTGTCAGCGCCGGGGACGACAGTCAGCAAGCCCGTTGCGACATCGCGCTGGCGTTCCAGCAGGCCGTGGTGGAGACTTTGACCATCAAGTGCAAGCGTGCCCTGAAACAGGCAGGCATGAAGCGACTGGTGATCGCTGGCGGCGTCAGCGCCAACAAGGCGCTGCGCAGTTCACTGGAAAAAATGCTCGGCGATATGAAGGGCGATGTGTTCTACGCCCGCCCTGAGTTCTGTACCGACAATGGCGCGATGATCGCCTATGCCGGTTGCCAGCGCTTGCAGGCGGGGCAGCACGAAAGTCTGGCGATCAGCGTGCAGGCGCGCTGGCCGATGGAGCAACTGCCGCCTTTGTAGGCTGTTGTAGGGCTGCAACGTGAGAAGTACTCATCGACGGTATTTAAAAATGCCGTTCGCGCCCGGCAAACAGGTCGCGTAGATTGCCCCGGTGACGCCAGACGATCAGCAGTGTCAGCACGCTCATCGGCAACAGCGCCGCGGGTTCCTGCCAGGCCAGCAAGGGCAGGGTGAGCGGCGTGGCGATCAGAGCCGCCAGTGAGCTGGTGCGGGTCAGGTAGAACGTCAGCAGCCAGGCGAGTACGGCCAGCAATGCTGCCGGTGGGTAGATCCCCAGCAGCATGCCGGCTGCCGTAGCGACACCTTTGCCGCCGCGAAAGCGGAAGTACAGTGGAAACAGATGGCCGAGGACGGCGCACACGCCCACCCAGGCCTGCTGTTGCAGGGTCAGGCCGACGAGGCTGGCGATCAGCACGGGCAGCAAACCCTTGCACAGATCGCCCAGCAGCGTCAGGACGGCGAGCTTCTTGCCGGCCAGGCGCAACATATTGGTGGCGCCGGCATTGCCTGAGCCACTCATTCGCGGGTCGGGGTTTCCCGTCAGGCGGCTGAGCAAAATGGCGAAGGACAGCGAGCCGAGCAGGTAGGCGAGAATCGCCAGTGACCAAAACATGCTAACTATTCCGGGCGAGGACGCCCTGATTCTAACGGGGCATCGCGCCCTTGTCGTGCTGCGGAGAAGAGCTTGGACAGAGTGTTTATCGAAGGCCTGGAAGTCGACACCGTGATCGGGGCCTACGACTGGGAGCGCGGAATCCGCCAATGCCTGCGCCTGGACCTGAGCTTCGCATGGGATAACCGCCCGGCGGCTGCGGGTGACGACCTGAGCCTGGCGCTGGATTACGCCAGCGTGTCCGCGCGTATCCAGGCCTTTGCCGAGCAGTCCCAGTACCAACTGGTGGAAACCTTTGCCGAGCGCCTGGCTCAAGTGCTGATGAGTGAATTCCAGATTCCCTGGCTGCACCTCAAGTTGACCAAGCCCGGCGCCGTACCGGCCGCAACGGGCGTGGGCGTGGAGATCGAGCGCGGATGTCGCTAACGCAGATTTACCTTGGCCTCGGCAGCAATATCGAGCGCGAGCCCCATTTGTGCGCCGGACTTGATGCGCTGGCGAGCTTTCTGACCGACGTGCGCTGCTCGGCGGTGTTCGAAAGCCAACCAGTGGGCATCAAGAGTGGGCCGTTTTTCAATTTAGTAGTGTCGGCCTATACCGACCTGCCGTTGAGGGAGCTGGATCGTCGTCTCAAGCTCATCGAAGCCGACAATGGTCGTTATGCGCCAGATCGCAAGGGCTTGCCGTTGGATATCGACGTGCTGCTGTACGGCGAAATGGTGGGTGATTTCGACGGTTTGATCCTGCCCCGCGCAGAGATCCTGAAAAACGCCTTCGTGTTGTGGCCGCTTTCGATGATGGCGCCGGACCGGGTGCACCCTGAGGTGGGCAAAACCATGGCTGAGCTGTGGCGCGATGCGCACATCGACCAAGTGCTGGCGCCTGTTGCATTTGAGTGGCAGGGCCAGCAATTGACATCGAGCGCGCTCCTAATTCTATAGGGCGCGTTGTTTCTTGTAGGCTTGCAGCGCCTTGAGCCGTTCGCGCTTCAAGGCCTCGCCCAGCTCAGGGCCTTTGAAACCTTCCTCCAGCAGTGGCGCTACGGCCACTTCGCGCGCTGTCGTTGCTGCGCCGCGCAAATAATCTGCCTGTGGATAACTGCGTTGCTCAAGGCCCTTGCGGCCCCGAGCATCCATTTCACAGCTCACCACAAACTCCTCAAAGCGCTGCGGTCGGCGATAAACGTCAAAATTTTGCAGCAACTCCAGCAGTGTCGAGGCTTTCAGCTCCAGCGCTCGATGGCCGTGGGTGTGATATTGACCCACCAACAGCGCCAGCTCCTGGCAATCCCTTGGCACTTTGAAGCGCTCGTTGACCGCCTTGATCAGCTTCAAACCCCGATGCTCGTGGGCGATGTGCTGCGGCAACTTATCCACAGGCGTCAGGCCTTTGCCCAGGTCATGCAGCAGGCAGGCCCAGCGCACGGTGAGTGGCTGCTTGTGCAGTGCGGACTGCTCCAGCACGCTCAACGTGTGCACGCCGGTGTCGATTTCGGGGTGATGGGCTTCGGGCTGCGGTACTCCAAAAAGGGCATCCACTTCCGGCATCAGGGTTTTCAGTGCGTCACAGTCGCGCAGTACCTGGATAAACACCTGGGGCTGATCTTCCATCAGCGCCCGGGAGATTTCTTTCCAGCTGCGCTCCGGCGTCAGGGCTTCCAACTCTCCTGACTCGCTGAGTTGACGCATCAGTTCCAGGGTCTGCGGTGCCACCGTAAAACCCAGGTGTGCATAGCGCGCAGCAAAACGTGCAACGCGCAGAACTCGCAGGGGATCTTCGGCAAACGCGGGTGAAACGTGGCGAAGAATGCGCGCTTCGAGATCGCGCTGGCCGTGATAAGGGTCGGTCAGGTTGCCGTCATCGTCTTCTGCCATTGCATTGATGGTCAGGTCGCGACGGATCAGGTCTTCTTCCAGCGTAACCTCGGGGCTGGCGTGAAACACAAAGCCGCCGTAACCCCGGCCGCTCTTGCGCTCGGTACGGGCCAGGGCGTATTCGTCGCCGTTTTTGGGGTCGAGAAAGACCGGGAAGTCGGAGCCCACCGGCTTGAAGCCCTTGGCCAGCATCTCTTCGGTGGTGGCGCCGACGACCACGCGGTCGATGTCGGTAACCTTGATGCCCAGTAGGCGGTCACGCACGGCGCCGCCGACTTTGTAGATTTTCATGAAAAAGCCTCCATTAGCGGCACAGGATACCGCCTGTGCCGGACCAATGGAGGCTTTGCCGTTTCAGAGATGCACGACGGCCAGGTCCAGGCGGCCGTAGTCGTTGTCGTTGTGATCGCTGCGCGGTGGCACATGGTGAGTCTTCATCACCTGATCGCCCTGCAGGGTTTCCAGATGGATGTCGAAGCCCCACAGCCGGTGCAGATGCTTGAGTACTTCCTCGGTGGATTCGCCCAGCGGCTTGCGGTCATGTTGCTGGTGACGCAAGGTCAGCGAGCGGTCGCCACGCACATCGATGCTGTAGATCTGCACGTTGGGCTCGCGGTTGCCCAGGTTGTACTGCGCGGCCAAGGTTTCACGGATGATGCGGTAGCCAGGCTCATCGTGGATGGCCGGGACGACCAAGTCGTCCTTGAGGTCGTCATCAAGGATGCTGAACAGCTTGAGGTCCCGGATCACCTGGGGTGACAGGTACTGCAGGATGAAGCTCTCGTCCTTGAAGCTGCTCATGGCGAACTTGATGGTAGACAGCCAGTCAGTGCCGGCGATTTCCGGGAACCAGCGGCGGTCTTCTTCGGTGGGGTGTTCGCACATGCGCCGGATATCGCGGTACATGGCAAAGCCCAAGGCATAAGGGTTGATGCCGCTGTAATACGGGCTGTCGAAGCCAGGTTGGAACACCACGCTGGTATGAGACGTGAGGAACTCCATCATGAAGCCATCGGTGACCAGGCCTTCGTCGTACAGGTCGTTCATCAGCGTGTAGTGCCAGAACGTCGCCCAGCCTTCGTTCATCACCTGGGTTTGGCGTTGTGGATAAAAGTACTGGGCGATCTTGCGCACGATGCGCACGATTTCCCGTTGCCATGGCTCCAGCAGCGGCGCGTGTTTTTCCAGGAAATATAGGATGTTTTCCTGAGGTTCGGCGGGGAAGCGTGCGTTGTCCTTGTCGCTGTTCTTACCGGCTTTTTTAGGAATGGTGCGCCACAGGTCGTTGATCTGCTTTTGCAGATGCTCCTCGCGCTCCTTCTGGCGCAGGCGTTCTTCCTCGGCGGAAATCGGGTAGGGGCGTTTGTAGCGGTCGACCCCGTAGTTCATCAGGGCATGACAGGAGTCGAGCAAGTCTTCTACCGCATCGATGCCGTGGCGCTCCTCGCACTGCATGATGTACTGCTTGGCGAACACCAGGTAGTCGATGATCGAGCTGGCATCGGTCCAGGTGCGGAACAGGTAGTTGCCCTTGAAAAAGCTGTTATGCCCATAGCAGGCGTGAGCCACTACCAAAGCCTGCATGCAGATGGTGTTTTCTTCCATCAGGTAGGCAATGCACGGGTCGGAGTTGATCACGATCTCGTAGGCCAGGCCCATCTGGCCTCGGGTGTAGGATTTCTCGGTGCTGAGGAAATGTTTGCCGTAGGACCAATGGTGATAACCCAGCGGCATGCCGACGGACGCGTAGGCATCCATCATCTGCTCGGCGGTAATCACTTCGATCTGGTTGGGGTATGTGTCCAGGGCATAACCCGCCGCGATCCGGCTGATTTCCCGGTCATAGGCCTGGATCAGTTCAAAGGTCCACTCGGAGCCGGTGGAAATGGGTTGGCGCTTAGTCTCTTTTTTGGCGGTCATGTCACTAACCTGCGCTGGAAGAGTTCACGGAAGACCGGGTAGATATCGCCGGCCGAGACCAGTTGCTGCTGGGCGAACGTGTCGGCAAAGGCTTCGCCGATGCGCTCGTATTCGAACCACAAGGCCTGGTGCTCACGGGGGGTAATTTCGACGTAGGTGTAATACTGCACGAACGGCATGATCTGGTTGATCAGGATGTCGCGGCAAATGGGGGAATCATCGTTCCAGTTGTCGCCGTCCGAGGCTTGGGCGGCGTAGATGTTCCACTCGTTGGCCGGATAGCGCTCGGCCATGATCTCCTGCATCAGCTTCAGGGCGCTGGACACGATGGTGCCGCCGGTTTCCCGCGAGTAGAAGAACTCTTCTTCGTCGACTTCCCGGGCGCTGGTGTGATGGCGGATAAACACCACGTCGATCTTGTCGTAATTGCGCTTGAGGAACAGGTACAGCAGGATAAAGAACCGCTTGGCGATGTCCTTGGTGGCCTGGGTCATGGAGCCGGAGACGTCCATCAGGCAGAACATCACCGCCTTGGAACTGGGGTTGGGTTGCTTGACCAGCAGGTTGTATTTCAAGTCGAAGGTGTCGAGGAAGGGCACGCGGTGAATACGCGCGCTGAGTTTCTCGATTTCCCCCTCGATTTCCTGGATATCGCCGAAGTTGTCCGGTTCTTCGCGCTTCAAACGCGCCAATTCTTCCTTGGCTTCCTTCAGTTTGGCGCGGCTGCTCCCCGACAGGGCGATGCGCCGCGCATGGGCCGAACGCAGGGTACGGATGATATTGATCCGTGACGGGTTGCCCTCGTTGCTGATACCCGCTCGCACGGTTTTGAAGGTGTCGGTACCCGTCAGGTTGCGTTTGACCAGGTTGGGCAGTTCCAGGTCCTCGAACATGAATTCGAGGAATTCTTCCTGGGTGATCTGGAACACGAACTCATCCATGCCTTCGCCGGAGTTGCCGGCCTTGCCCGGACCTTTGCCGCCCGCACCGCCTTGGGGCCGCTGGATATGTTCGCCGGTGGTGAATTCCTTGTTGCCTGGATGCACGACGGTCTGTTTGCCGCCGCGACCGTGGTGCAGCACCGGTTCGTCGATGTCCCGTCCGGGGATGCTGATTTGCTCGCCATGTTCCATATCGGTAATGGAACGGCGGCTGACGGCCTCTTCAACGGCCTTTTTGATGTGGTCACGGTAACGCCGCAGGAAACGCTGGCGGTTTACCGTGCTCTTGTTCTTGCCATTGAGGCGTCGGTCGATCACATAGCTCATGGGGAGCCCTCCGGGCAGCTTCACGTTACAAGCTTCAAGCCGCGAGCTGGAAGCTTAGAGACAAGCGGTCAGCTGCCAGGACAACTGCCTGGCAGTGAACGCTTGCCGCTGCCTTACTGTGATTTACGAACCCGCAGGTACCACTCGGAGAGCAGCCGTACCTGTTTGTCGGTGTAGCCACGCTCGACCATTCGTGTGACGAAGTCGTTGTGTTTTTGCTGATCCTCCTTGCTGGCCTTGGCGTTGAAGCTGATGACCGGCAGCAGGTCTTCGGTGTTGGAGAACATTTTTTTCTCGATGACCACCCGCAGCTTCTCGTAGCTGAGCCAGGTCGGGTTCTTGCCGTTGTTGTTGGCGCGGGCGCGCAGGACGAAGTTGACGATTTCGTTGCGGAAATCCTTCGGATTGCTGATGCCGGCCGGTTTCTCGATTTTCTCCAGTTCCTCGTTGAGGGCGACGCGGTTGAGAATCTCGCCGGTTTCCGGGTCGCGGTATTCCTGGTCCTGGATCCAGAAGTCGGCGTACAGCACGTAGCGGTCGAAGATGTTCTGGCCGTACTCGCTGTAGGACTCCAGGTACGCGGTCTGGATTTCCTTGCCGATGAACTCGATATAGCGTGGTGCCAGGTATTCCTTGAGGAAGCGCAGGTAGCGTTCGCGGGTTTCCGCCTGGAACTGTTCCTGTTCGATCTGCTGTTCCAGTACATAGAGCAGGTGCACCGGGTTGGCGGCGATCTCGTGCGGGTCGAAGTTGAAGACTTTGGACAGGATCTTGAACGCAAAGCGTGTCGACAGGCCGTTCATGCCCTCATCCACGCCCGCCGTGTCGCGGTATTCCTGGATCGACTTGGCTTTAGGGTCGGTGTCCTTGAGGTTCTCACCGTCGTACACGCGCATCTTCGAGTAAATATTCGAGTTCTCCGGCTCCTTGAGGCGCGACAGCACGGTGAACTGGGCGAGCATCTTCAGGGTGTCGGGTGCGCAATGGGCCTTGGCCAGGGAGCTGTTGAACAGCAGTTTGTCGTAGATCTTGATCTCATCGCTGACCCGCAGGCAGTACGGCACCTTGACGATATAAATCCGGTCGATGAAGGCTTCGTTGTTCTTGTTGTTGCGAAAGGTGTGCCATTCCGATTCGTTGGAGTGGGCCAGCAGAATCCCGGTGAACGGAATCGCGCCCAGGCCTTCGGTGCTGTTGTAGTTACCTTCCTGGGTCGCGGTCAGCAGTGGGTGCAGCACCTTGATCGGTGCCTTGAACATTTCCACGAACTCCATCAGGCCCTGGTTGGCCCGGCACAGTGCGCCAGAGTAGCTATACGCGTCGGCGTCGTTCTGCGGGAATTCTTCGAGTTTGCGGATATCGACCTTGCCCACCAGCGCGGAAATATCCTGGTTGTTTTCGTCACCCGGCTCGGTCTTGGCCACGCCGATCTGGTTGAGGATCGACGGGTAGAGTTTCACGACACGGAACTGGCTGATGTCGCCGCCAAATTCAGCCAGGCGCTTGGTGGCCCAGGGCGACATGATGGTGTTGAGGTAGCGTCGTGGGATGCCGAAGTCTTCTTCGAGGATCGCGCCATCTTCCGTGGCGTTGAACAGGCCCAGTGGCGACTCGAAGACCGGCGAGCCCTTGATCGCGTAAAAGGGCACTTTCTCGATCAGCTGTTTGAGCTTTTCGGCCAGGGACGACTTGCCACCGCCGACGGGACCGAGCAGGTAAAGGATCTGTTTCTTCTCTTCCAGGCCTTGGGCGGCATGGCGGAAATAGGAGACGATCTGGTCAATGCATTCTTCCATTCCGTGGAAGTCTTCAAAGGCCGGGTAACGGCGGATCACCTTGTTGGAAAATATTCGCGACAGGCGCGAATTGTTCGAGGTGTCCACCAGCTCCGGCTCGCCAATTGCCAGCAGCAGGCGTTCGGCGGCAGACGCGTAGGTGCTGCGGTCCTTTTTGCACAGCTCTAGATACTCTTGAAGCGTGAGTTCTTCTTGCTGTGTGGACTCGAAGCGTTGTTGGAAGTGGCTAAAAATACTCATGACGTCGTCACCTCGCTCGATACGTGGAGCCGACGCCGGATCAATCAGTCGATGCTGGCAGCCATTGGCAATCGCCAACGGCTGTTCTCCCCCCAGAACACCCTAAACCCTACCGATGACCCGCACGCCGGTGTACCGGCTCTCCCCTGATTCGGATGGCCTGCGCTTAAGGATAGTTCGGAATCCGGGAGGTCAAGGCGCGATACGCAATTAGTTTGCCTGCGCCGTTCGTCAGAAACGGCGCGAGCCCAAGCGTCACGCGGGGTAGCGGGGTTTGAAAAAAATTATTGCGAATCGCCCGAGGAAATTTCCTCAGGATAGGTCGTACGCCACAGCTCAAAACCACCGTCCAGGCTGTAGACGTCGGAGAAACCCTGGCTGATCAGGTAGGCGGCGGCGCTCTGGCTGGAGTTGCCGTGGTAGCAGGCCACGATCAGCGGCGCGTCGAGGTCGGCCGCACGGATGAAGTCGGCGATGTTGACGTTGTCCAGGTGCTGGGCGCCGGTGATGTGGGCGGCGGCGTAAGTGGGCTGGTCGCGGATATCCACGACCACTGCACCTCGCTCGCGCAGAGCCTGGGCATCTATGGGGGGGATACGTTTGAATTCGCTCATGGCAGGCTCCTAAGGCTTGACTGCGGTCTGCTGTGTAACGGAAAGGGGAGATTCACACTGGCAGCTGTGGCGCGCGCCGGTGTCGATGTTCATCAGGGTCATGGCGCCGCCCCACACGCAACCGGTGTCGAGGGCGAACACGCCGGGTTCGTTGCACTTGCCTTCCAGGGCGGCCCAGTGCCCGAAGATGATCTTGGTGTCACGGGTCTTGCGTTCCTTGTGGGCGAACCAGGGCTTGTAGCCGGGCAGGGCGGTGTCGGCGCCTTCCTTGCTCTTGAGGTCCAGCTTGCCCTCGGCGGTGCAGAAACGCATGCGCGTGAAGTAGTTGGTGATCACCCGCAGGCGGGCGACGCCGGTCAGGTCGTTGTCCCATTTCACCGGTTCGTTGCCGTACATGCCGTCGAGGTAGGCGGTGTACAGGCTGTCGTCGGCCAGGGCGCTTTCAACTTCAGCGGCGCACTTGAGGGCCTTCTTCAGTGTCCACTGCGGCGGGATACCCGCATGCACCAGGGCCATGTTGCGGCCTTCGTCGTAATGCATGATCTTTTGCCGGCGCAGCCAGTCGAGTAACTCGGCCCGGTCGGGAGCTTCGAGGATTTCCCGTAGCGTGTCGCCCTTTTTCAGGCGCTCGATATTGTTGCCGGCCGCCAGTAGATGCAGGTCGTGGTTGCCGAGTACGCATACCAGGGAATCACGCAGGCTATATAAGTAGCGCAGGGTATCCAGTGACTCGGGGCCGCGATTGACCAGGTCACCGACCAACCAAAGCCGATCGTTGGCCGGATTGAACGCCACGCGCTCAAGCAGGCACTTGAGCGGTTCCAGGCAGCCCTGCAGGTCACCGACCGCGTAGGTCGCCATCAGTGCAGGGCTCCCGGTACGGCAAGGCGAAACGGCTTGATGATGGCGTCGAACAGTTGGCCGTCAGTGGCTTTCATCTGATACGAGCCTTGCATGGTGCCGACCTTGGAGGTCATCACCGTGCCGCTGCTGTAGGTGTGGCTGGCGCCAATGTCGATCAACGGCTGCTGGCCAACCACGCCTGCGCCGCTTACTTCTTCGACCTGGCCGTCACCGTCGGTGATCACCCAGTGGCGTGACAGCAACTTGGCCGGCACGAGCCCGTTGTTCTTCACCGTGATGGTGTAGGCAAAGGCAAAGCGGTTGTGTTCAGGTTGCGATTGGTCCGCCAGGAAGCGGGTGACGACGCTGACGTCGATCTGGTAGCGAGGATCGGACATGCAAGAGGCCTTAAAAGCAAAAGCGGAGGACAGCAGATGCGGATCAGTCTAGGCCAAGAGGTGGGCACTAGGCCAGACATGTGTCTGGCCATGCCTGGGTGCTTCAGTCGGCGGCTGGCGCAGGCTGGATGGCAAGCTGGTCGGCCAGGCGCACAAACGCGGCGAGGTCCAGTTGCTCGGGGCGCAGGCTGCCGTCGACGCCGGCGGCTTCGATTTCGGCGTTGCTCAGCAGTGCTTTGAGCGTGTTGCGCAGGGTTTTGCGGCGCTGGTTGAACGCCTCGCGCACCACGCGCTCCAGCAACTTGTGATCCTTGGCCGGGTGCGGCAGAACGGCGTGTGGCACCAGGCGGACGATGGCCGAGTCGACCTTAGGTGGCGGATTGAATGCACCTGGACCTACGTTAAACAGGTGTTCAACACGGCAGTGGTACTGAACCATGATCGACAGACGGCCCCAGTCACCACCGCCAGGGCCTGCGGCCAGGCGCTCCACCACTTCTTTCTGCAGCATGAAGTGCATGTCGCGGATGATCCCGGCGTTGTTCAGCAGGTGGAAAATCAGCGGCGTAGAGATGTTGTACGGCAGGTTACCGACCACGCGCAGGCTGTTGGGCGCGGCGTTGAGGGAGTTGAAGTCGAACTTCAGTGCATCGCCCTGGTGCAGGTTGAAGTTGGATTTGCCGGCAAACTGCTGGTTGAGGATCGGGATCAGGTCCTTGTCCAGTTCAACCACGTCCAATTGGCCACCGCTGGCCAGCAGGCCTTGGGTCAATGCGCCCTGGCCTGGGCCGATTTCCAGCAGGCGGTCTTCGGGCTTGGCATGGATGGAGCGCAGGATGCGGTCGATCACGCCGGCGTCGTGCAGGAAGTTTTGCCCGAAACGCTTGCGCGCCCGGTGTTGGTAATGCTCAGTCATATACGGGTCTCGGCCATCTGATAGGCGGTTTCCAGGGCCACGTGCAGGCTGCCGGTATCGATCTTGCCGCTGCCCGCCAGGTCCAGGGCAGTGCCATGGTCGACGGACGTGCGGATGATCGGCAGGCCCAGTGTCACGTTGACGGCGGCGCCGAAGCCTTTGTATTTCAGCACCGGCAGCCCCTGGTCATGGTACATCGCCAGCACTGCGTCGCAGTGCTCCAGATATTTGGGGGTAAACAGAGTGTCCGCTGGCAGTGGGCCACGCAGGTCCATGCCTTCTTGGCGCAGACGCTCCAGGGTTGGTTCGATGATGTCGATTTCTTCATGGCCCAAATGACCGCCTTCACCGGCATGGGGGTTGAGCCCGCAGACCAGGATGCGCGGTTGGGCGATGCCGAATTTTTGCTGCAGATCGGCGTGCAGGATGCGCGTGACGCGCTCCACGCGTTCAGCGGTGATGGCGTCGGCAATCTCACGCAGCGGCAGGTGTGTGGTCACCAGTGCGACCCGCAGGCCGTGCGTTGCCAGCATCATCACGACTTGTTCGGTGTGGGTCAGTTCAGCGAGGAATTCGGTGTGGCCGGAAAAGGCGATGCCGGATTCGTTGATCACACCCTTGTGTACCGGGCCGGTAATCATGCCTGCGAAGTCGCCGTCGATGCAGCCTTGCCCGGCGCGGGTCAGGGTTTGCAGCACAAATGCCGCATTGGCTTTGTCCAGTTGCCCGGCAATCACCTTGGCTGCAAGTGGGGTATCCCACACATACAGGCTACCGGCTGGCGCCGGCAGGTCGGGCCAGTTGCCCGGTGCCACGTCCAGCACGTTGACGGCCACACCCAGTTGCGCGGCCCGCTCAATGAGCAGGTCGCGGCTGGTGATGGCAATCAGGGGGTGTGGCTGGGGCTGCGAGGCGAGCAGCAGGCACAGGTCTGGACCTATACCGGCCGGCTCGCCGGGTGTTACCGCGAAACGCTGGGGTTTCACTGTACTGCCTGGTCGGTGCCTGTTTGCTCGGCGCCTGGCAGCTTGTTTTCCACGTAGGCTTCGTCACGGATCTGACGCAACCACGTTTGCAGCTCTTCGTCGTATTTGCGGTTACGCAGTACGTTCAGTGCTTGTTGCTCGCGGGCCTGGCTGGTGTTGTCGGTGGCGCGACGGCCAAGGACTTCCAGTACATGCCAGCCATATTGGGTCTTGAACGGCTTGGACAGCACGCCCTGTGGCGTATCGGCCATGACCTGCTGGAACTCCGGCACCAGGGCTTTCGGGTCGATCCAGTTCAGGTCGCCGCCGTTGAGGGCCGAACCAGGGTCTTCCGAAAAGCTCTTGGCCAGGGTGGCGAAGTCTTCACCGCCTTCGATGCGGTCATAGATCTTCTGGGCCAGTTCCTTGGTTTGTGCTTCGGTGCGGATCTCGCTTGGTTTGACCAGGATATGACGAACATGCACTTCGTCTTTCAGCGAGGTCTCGCCACCGCGACGTTCCAGCAACTTCAGGATGATGAAACCGCCTGGGGTGCGCGCTGGCTGGGTGATACCACCCACTTCCATGGCGCTCAGCTCGCGGTCAAACGGAGGTGGCAACTGAGCAGCTTTACGCCAGCCCATGTCGCCGCCTTCAAGAGCGTTGTCGCTGCCGGACTGGGCAATTGCCATCTGGGCAAAATCTGCACCCGCCTTCAGGCGCTCATAAATGGCCTGGGTCTTGGCGGCGGCGGCATTGAGCTGCTCGGAGTTGGCACTGTCCGGGGTCGGGATCAGGATATTGGCCAGGTGCAGTTCTTCGGAAAGCTGCATCTTGCCCAGGTCCGACGCCAGGAAGTTCTTCACTTCCTGTTCGGACACCTGAACCCGCTCGGCCACCCGGCGCTGACGCACACGGCTGATGATCATCTCGCGGCGGATCTGGTCACGGGCGTCTTCATAGGAGAGACCGTCGTGAGCCAGGGCGGCGCGGAACTGATCGATGCTCATGTTGTTGCGTTGCGCAATGGTGCCAACGGCCTGGTTCAGCTCTTCGTCCGAAATGCGGATGCCGGAGCGGTCGCCGATCTGCAGTTGCAGGTTTTCAACGATCAGACGTTCCAATACCTGTTGGTCCAAGACGCTGGTAGGCGGCACACCACCGCCACGCTTGGCGATGGTTTGCTGAACTTCCTTGACGCGTTGGTCCAGTTGGCTCTGCATGATCACGTCGTTATCGACGATGGCCACAACCTTGTCCAGCTGTTGAACCGCAGCGTGTGCCGATGCGGTCCCCAGGAACAGTGCGCCCAGCACTAGCGGGCGCAGACAATCAGAAAGCTTGGTCTTCACGTTCACGATAACCTTCAATGCCTTTGTCGAGGAAGCTCTCTACCTTGGCGCCGGTCAGGCCGCCGAGTCCTTTGAGGACGATTTGCAGGAAGAGCCCGTGGTCACCCTTTTCGTTCAGCGGGGCGATCTGGCTGTATTCGTCGTTGGAAACCCAGTAACGGTTGATGACGCGCAGTTTCCAGCAGCAGTTGTCGTACTCGAAACCACCGAAGGCTTCCAGGGTACGGTTGCGTGCGTAGTCATACTGCCAGCGGGTGATCAGGTTCCACTGAGGAATGATCGGCCACATCATCGAGAAATCGTGTTGTTGGATTTTGTAGTAATCCTTCACGTAGTTCGCCGAGCCTGGTGTGCCGTAGTCGCCACCGAACTGCCATTTACCGGTCAGCTGGTTGTAGACGACCTGGTCGTTACGATAGCGATAACCGACGTTGATGATCTTGTTCGGGTTGTCTTCCGGCTGGTAATGAAGCATCGCGCTGCCGGAGCGAGGGCTGTGCTCCTCGGTGTCCCAGTTGTAGTCGGCAGTGGCGCGCCAGTCACGGTTGAAGCGGAACTCGTAGTCCAGGGCAACCGGCGATACGTCAGACTGTGCATCGGCACGGTCGGCAGCCAGGACACCTGGAAGTTGCACTTCACGGTCCTTGAAATACAGCGCCTGGCCCACGGCCACACGTTGACGCTCGAAGCCGTTTTCTTCGATCCAGCGGCTGGTCACGCCCAGGGACAGCTTGTTTTCGTCGCCGATACGGTCGGAGCCGCTGAAGCGGTTGTCGCGGAACAGCGACGCGTAGCTGAAGGAGGTTTCGCTGGTGTCGAACACCGGAATATCGCTTTGGTCCTTGTTCGGTACGTACAGGTAGAACGCACGCGGCTCAAGGGTCTGGCGATAGTCTTTGCCGAACCAGTTGGTATTGCGGTCGAAATACAGGCCGCTGTCTACGCTGGCTACAGGAATTGCACGGTCCTGGGAGCTTTTGAACGTGCCACCGTTATATTGGGTGCCAGCTGTCGCCGCTGCAGCTTGTGCAGCGATGATGTCGTTCTTGCCTTTGTTGTCCAGGTCAAGATCGTACTTGGTGTAGACGTACTTGAGCTTCGGCGTCACAAAGCCGTAGGTCCAGTTCATCGGGTAGGAGACGGCTGGCGCCACGTTCAGGCGAGTACCGTTTGCACGGGTCAGGCCGTTGACGTAAGTGTCCAGGCGGCGCTCGGAATCACCATTTTCGTTGATGAAGTTGCCGCTTTCCAGGCTGCGTTCAAACCGAACTGCTTCGGTCTCGTAGCTGAAGTTCAAACCACCTGGGTGGTAGGGCAACTGACCATTGAAGGTGATCTGAGGCAGTCGGTCGTAAGGCGTGATCTGGGAGATCGTGGCCAGCTGATAAGCCTGGACATTCAAGCGCGCCTTGAAGGAGTCGCCGCGATAACTCACGGAACCCTGCTGGTTGACGAAGGATTGGCTCTCGACACCTTCCTGGTAGGACTTGAGGTCCTGGAAGTAATAGGGGTCGCTGATCTTTGTGTAGTCGACCTGGGTCAGTACACGCGAATCCAGCCCACCTTTATGCTGCCAATTGAGCATATAGCGGGTTTTTTCGTAATCGGTCTGCAGCTTGCGTTCGTCGTTGTCGTCGTTGAGGTACGCGCCGCCGAACTGGCCTTCGCTGGACTTGGTGAGGTAGCGGAATTCGCCTTCCATCATCATGCCGCGCTTGGTCATGTATTGCGGGTACAACGTGGCGTCGTAGTTAGGCGCCAGGTTGAAGTAGTACGGCGTGACCAGGGTGAAGCCGGTTTCGCTGCCGGTGCTGAAGCTCGGCGGCAGGAAGCCGGACTGACGACGATCGTCGATCGGGAAATAGATATACGGGGTATACAGGATCGGGATGTTCTTGATCCGCAACGTCGCGTTGGTGGCGGTACCGAAACCGGTGGCCGGGTTCAACGTGATGTTGTTGCCCCTGAGTTGCCAGGCGTTGCTGTCCGGCTCGCAGGTGGTGTACGTACCGTCCTTGAGACGGATGATCGCGTTTTCGGCACGCTTGGCGTACAGCGCGTTACCGCGGATACGTGACTTGTGCATTACGTATTCGGCGTTGTCGATCTGCGCCGCACCCGTGTCCAGCTGAACCTGGGCGTGGTCGCCGACGATCAGGGCACCGTTGTCGCGCAGTCGTACGTTGCCGTTCAGCTCGCCGCGGCTTTCCGCCTGGTACAGGCTGGCTTCTTCGGCTTCAAGCTGCATGCTGCCCTGGCGCATGACAACGTCACCGGCCAGGGTTGCGACTTGTTGTTCCTGCTCGTAACGAGAGGCCTTGGCACCGATGAAGGTGGGCGCATCGCTCTTGTTCGTCTTGTCGTTCATGCCAGGACGATTCGGCTCGATGTACGCACCGCCGCAATAAGGACCGGTTTCGGCCAACTGGGCTGCGGTCAACTTTTCGCGAGGTACCCAGTCCAAGTGGCTGTAATCGGCGCTGCGCGAGCGCAGGCCACGGCCCTTGGATTCGGTGACCAGTGCAGTCTTGGGTTCGGCCGCGGCACTGCCACCAGCATCGGCCTGCGCCGTGCTGTTGGCCGAGCTGACGGCAGCGCCGTCATGCACCGGGCGCGGTGGCAACGGGGCAGCGGCGGTTTTCGGCGCGCAATCCCAGGCACCCGAAGCAGAGACTGAGCAGTCATACTGTTCCGCGGCGACCACGAATGAGGTGGCGAAGGGTTGCATGGCCAGCAGACTGCCGGTTACCAGCAACGGAAATTTTCTACGAAACGCGGGGGATTTCAATGCCATCTTATTAGTCCGGGCTTCCTGCGTGCCATCTGCCCGCGGTTTGGGCCGCACGCCTCTCGATGGTCTGAAAAAGATGCGTGATAATAAAGCATGCCCCGCTTGACGGCTAGCGCCGTCGGAGACCCTTGTAATGCCCGAGCAAGATCTACGTTTACAACAGCTGGAAGTCTGGCTGGATGAGCAGTTGCCGATCCTTTTCAACGCTCAGGACTGGGGCCCCGTACCCCCGGCCACATTGACTGCGGCCAGCAGCGACGCGAGTTTCAGGCGTTACTTCCGTTGGGAAGGCGGCGGCCGGACTTTCGTGGTAATGGACGCGCCGCCCCCCCAGGAAAACTGCAAACCCTTCGTCGATATCGCCCATTTACTGGCGAAGTCGGGCGTAAATGTTCCAAAAATTTATGCAGAAGATCTGCCGCGCGGCTTTCTTTTGCTCAATGACCTTGGCAGAAAAACCTACCTGGACGTGATTGACGAGCAAAACGCCGATCAACTCTTTGCCGACGCCATCAATGCCTTGCTGGCGTTCCAACAGTTGCCGATGGAGGCGCCGCTGCCCAGTTATGACGTCGCCTTGTTGCGCCGCGAGCTGGAACTCTTCCCCGAGTGGTACATACGCCGCCATCTGGGCGTCGAGTTGGATGCACAACAACAAGACCTTTGGCAGCGTGTCAGCGACCGCCTGATCGAGAGCGCCCTGGCGCAACCCAAAGTGCTGGTGCACCGCGACTACATGCCGCGCAACCTGATGATCAGCGAGCCGAACCCCGGCGTGCTGGATTTCCAGGACGCGGTCTACGGCCCGGTCACCTACGACATTACCTGCCTGTTCAAGGACGCCTTCCTCAGCTGGCCCCAGGGGCGCGTGCGCGAATGGCAGCGCGGCTATTGGAAGCGTGCAGGCCAGGCTGGCATCCCGGTGCACGAGGATTTCGATGACTTCCTGCGTGCCAGCGACCTGATGGGCGTGCAGCGCCACCTCAAGGTCATCGGCATCTTCGCGCGCATTTGCCATCGCGACGGCAAGCCGCGCTACCTGGCCGACGTGCCGCGTTTCTTTGCTTATATAGAAGCAGTGATCGCGGATCGTCCGGAGTTGAGCGAATTGGCTGAGTTGCTCACCAGCCTGCGCCAACCCGCTGAGGCAATGGTATGAAGGCCATGATCCTGGCCGCCGGCAAAGGCGAGCGGATGCGTCCGCTCACCTTGCACACGCCCAAGCCGCTGGTGCAGGCCGGCGGCAAGCGGCTGATCGAATATCACCTGGAGGCGCTGGCCAAGGCTGGTTTCACCGATATCGTGATCAACCACGCCTGGCTCGGTCAGCAGATCGAGAGCTACCTGGGGGATGGCGCACAGTTTGGCTTGCGCATCCGCTACTCCCCGGAGGGCGAACCGCTGGAAACCGGTGGCGGGATTTTCCGGGCGTTGCCGTTGCTGGGGGATGAGCCTTTCCTGGTGGTCAATGGCGATATCTGGACCGATTACGACTTCACCCCACTCAATCGGCCGCTCAAGGGCCTGGCCCATTTGGTGATGGTCGACAACCCGGCGCATCACCCTTCGGGCGGTGATTTCTACCTGGACGAGGGTCTGCTTCATGATGCGGCGCCCGGTGCCGATAACCTGACCTTCAGTGGCATTTCAGTGCTCGACCCTCAATTGTTCGCGGGTTGCAGCGCCGGTGCCTTCAAGCTGGCGCCTCTATTGCGCGAGGCCATGGCTAAAGGTTTGGTAACGGGGGAACACATGGCGGGACGCTGGATTGATGTCGGCACGCTGGAGCGCCTGGCGCAAGTCGAAACCCTGCTGACAGCGGGGCAGTAGCATGTTGTGGCCAGGGACGCTGATCGGCGCCGGGGCTGGCTTCGCCATTGCCAGTATTCCAGGGGCCTTGTTGGGTGCATTGCTGGGCCAGGCCCTGGACCGTCGAATGCAACTGCACAGCTGGGCTCAGCTGCGCGAGCGCATGGGTGGTCGTCCGGTGCTGCGCAATGATGAGTTGTTGTTTGTATTGCTCGGGCGCCTGGCCAAAAGCAACGGGCGCGTGGTCGACGGGCATATTCAGCAGGCGCGACAGGAGATGCGTTCGCTGGACATGACCGAGTCCGCGCAGCGCCGCGCGATTGCCGCGTTCAATCGGGGTAAGTCCGGCTCAGACCGTGTGCGCAGTTATCTGCGTGTGCTCAAGGCCCAGCCCCATGCAGCGGAAGGTGTGTTGCGCGCCTGTTGGCGGATGGTCTGGGCGGACGGCAGGGCGGATGACGCCGAGCGCGACCTGATCGACTTGTGGGGCAAGTGGTTGGGCTGGACACCGCAGCAGCTCAAGGCCTTGGCGGCGGACTACACACCCGAGCGCAAGACGCTGGTCAATCGCGGCGGCAGTTATCAGGACGCGCTGCGCTTGCTAGGTGTAACCGCCACCACCGAACCGTCGGTCATCAAGCGTGCCTACCGTCGGCTGCTCAGCCGCCACCACCCGGATAAAGTCGCCGGCGGTGGCGCCACCCCTACGCAAGTGCATGAGGCCACCGAGCGCACTCGCGAGCTGCATAACGCCTATGCGCTGATTCGTGAGCGCCGGGATTTTCGTTAGATTCACGGATAACCATAAACCAATGTGGGAGGGGGCAAGACCCTTCCCTCATTGGGTATGTACTGTTCCTCAGTCGGTGCTGGCCTGCGGGCTCAACCATCCGCGAATCCTGCGATACAACTGCTCCTGTTCCGCAGCGCTGTTGCCGGGCAAGGTCTTCAGTGACACCTGCTTGTAGCCATCGTTCTTCAATCGCTTGGCTGCCTGGGCACGGGCCTGGGCGTTTTTGCGTGCCTGTGCGTTGTCCTGATAGTAGACATCGGCAGTCGGCAGTTTCAGTCCGGGCGCCAGTTGCTGCACATCCGGATGGCGCCCGTTAGGCGTCTGCGCCGCGACCATCACAAACTTTTGCACTTGAGACGGCTGTTTCTCGCTCAGGTAACGTGCAGCCCACCAGGCGCCAGTGCCATGGCCCACCAGCACCACACTGCGTGCGCTTTGGGTCTGGGCAAAGGCCACGGCCGCGTCAATGCGGTCAAAGATGCGCGAGGCGTCGGTCTTGTCTTGCTCGTCGACACCCGGCACCACTGACGGATCGGTGCCTTCGGCTTCGGCGCTGGCGGCTTGTTCGATCGGTTTGTCGGCGGTGCTCGCGTCCTTGCTGCTGGTGTCGACGGTGGCCTTGGGCGCTTCCATCACGCGCGGCGGCAGGGTGTCGACGCTCACATCCGGCAACGACAGGCTGAGACTGCCCCAATTGGCGTCCGGCAATTTGCGTCGCAACGGGCCGATTGCTTGCGGCCAGTCAGCACTTTCACCGCTGCCGGGTACGATAATCACCACGCCTTCGGGTTCGGCGCTGTTGGCCGGTTTCCACAGGGCGAGGAATGAGTCGCTGCCGGCCTGCAGCTGTTGCTGTTCCTGCTGCGGTATCGTGCGCTCCAGCGCGCTGGCGTCTTCCTGGCTGCGCTCAAGCAGGGGTTGGCGCTCGACAGGTTTTTCGGCAGCCGGCGCGGGGGCGTCAGCAGCCTGTACAGAAAAGGCACTGGTAAACAGCAGCGACAGGCACAATGCTGGCAGTGCCGAACGGTTTCGATAGGGCATCGTTGATTTCCGGCCAGAAGAGATTCCAGCAGCCTAAAGGGTTGGTCAGTTTTTGTCAGTGATGTGAGACGTGGATCATGGGTTTTCGCTGTCTGCTGGTTATCGGCTGTTTGTGCGTCGCCTTGATCGCAAACGCCTCCCCCGCGCCTGCCGCCCCGCAGGCGCAGCTCACTGCGCAGCAGCGCGAATGGCTGGCCCGGCACCCGGAGTTGCGGGTGGGCGTGGTGCTGCAAGTGCCCTACGCGCAGTACGACCGGCGCCTGCAGCGCTTGTCCGGGGCCAATGTGGAGTTGATGCAATCGCTGGCCAAGGCGCTGAATATCGAGCTGACCTGGCGCAACTTCCCTAACCAGGAGCAACTGGAAATCGCCGTCCGCGATGACGAAGTGGACATCGCCCCCGGCCTGCAACAAACCCCGGCTGGTTTGCGCCTGTGGTTATTCAGCGACCCCTATATGCGCGTGCCCCAGCATATCGTCGGCGTCCGCGAGGGCGGCGGCGCGGTGGAGCTGGAAAAACTCGACGATCAGTCCCGCGTTGCCGTGCGCATGCCCAGCGCGGTGGCCGATTACCTGCGCAGCACTTATCCGAGCCTCAACCTGCAAGGCGTGCCCATCGAGCGCCAAGCCTTGCAGTTGTTGGTCAGCCAGCAGGCACGTTATGCCGTGGTGGATGAAGCGCAATTGAGCCGACTGTCTGGCGAGGCCGAGTTCGCCGGCCTGGCGGTGGTGGGGGACATCGGTCTGCCGCAATTGCTGCGGGTGGCCACGCGCAGGGATTGGCCCGAACTGGCGGGCATCATGGAAAGTGCCCTGGCCGCTATCCCCGCCCGCGACCTGGATCAACTGCACAGCCGTTGGCTGCAACCCAAATACCCACGGTTATCGGAGTCGCCTGGGCTGTGGCAGAACCTCAGCCTGTTGCTGAGCCTGCTGCTGCTCGCCAGTCTGGCGACCGTGTTCTGGCAGCGCCGCCAGCAACGCGTGCTCGAACATGGACTGCTGGCTGCGCGGGAAGAAAGCGCCGCCCGCGCCGCGGGTGCGCAAGCGCTGCGGTTGACGCAGTTTTCCATCGACCAAAGCACCGTCGGCATCCTATGGGTCAATTGGGACAGCCATGTGCGCTACGCCAACCACGCCGCCGAAAGCATGCTCGGTTACGCCCCGGGTGCGCTGATCGAGCGCCCGCTCGTCGACCTCGACCCGACCCTGGACATGGACCGTTGGCTCAACCTGTGGAAGCGCGCACGGGCCAGCGAAGAGGGGCCGCAGAACTTCGCCACCGATTGTTTACGCGCCGACGGCAGCATCCTGCCGGCCAACGTGTCCTTGAGCTTTCTGCGGTTTGCCGAGGCCGAGTACCTGGTGGTCTACCTGAACGATGTCACCGAGTTGCGCCGCACGCTGGCCGCGTTGATGCAAAGTGAAGCGCAACTGCGCGAACTCTCGGCCCACCTGGAAACCGTGCGCGAAGAAGAAAAAGCCCGCATCGCTCGGGAGGTTCACGATGAGCTCGGGCAGATGCTCACCGTGCTCAAGCTGGAAACCTCCATGTGCGAGTTGGCCTATGCGCAACTGGACCCCGGCCTGCACGAGCGCTTGAACAGCATGAAGCGCCTGATCGCTCAACTGTTCCAACTGGTGCGGGACGTCGCGACGGCGCTGCGCCCACCGATTCTCGACGCCGGCATCGCCTCCGCGATTGAATGGCAGGCCCGACGCTTCGAAGCGCGCACGCAGATTCCCTGCCTGGTTCAGGTGCCGGATAACCTGCCGGCCCTGAGCGACGCCAAGGCCATCGGCCTGTTTCGTATCCTGCAGGAAGCGCTGACCAACGTGATGCGCCATGCCCAGGCGCATACTGTGGAGCTGACCCTGGCCATAGAAGGCACGGATTTGCGGCTGACCATCAGCGACGACGGGGTCGGTTTCGTCCAGCCTGAAGGCCGTGCGGTATCGTTTGGCCTGGTCGGTATGCGCGAGCGCGTGCTGATCATGGGCGGGCAATTGAGCCTGCACAGCGAGTTGGGGGAGGGCACTACCCTGAGTGTGACGGTGCCGCTGGATGCATAACACCAAGAGGAAATTCCTGTGATCCGTGTACTGGTAGCCGAAGACCACACCATCGTTCGCGAAGGCATCAAGCAACTGATCGGCCTGGCCAAAGACCTGCTGGTGGTGGGGGAGGCGAGCAATGGCGAGCAGTTGCTGGAGACCTTACGCCACGTGCCGTGCGAGGTGGTGTTGCTGGATGTCTCGATGCCCGGCGTCAACGGCCTGGAAGCCATTGCCCGGATCCGTGCATTGAGTAACCCGCCGGCGATCCTGGTGCTGTCGATGCACGATGAAGCGCAAATGGCTGCCCGCGCCCTGAAGGTCGGCGCCGCTGGTTACGCGACCAAGGACAGCGACCCGGCGCTGTTGCTCACGGCGATTCGCAAGGTCGCGGCGGGCGGGCGCTACATCGATCCGGATTTGGCGGACCGTATGGTCTTCGAAGTCGGCCTCACCGATGCCCGGCCGTTGCACTCGCTGCTCTCGGAGCGTGAGTTTTCGGTGTTCGAGCGCCTGGCTCAAGGCGCCAACGTCAATGACATCGCCCAGCAGCTGGCGCTGAGCAGCAAGACCATCAGCACCCACAAGGCGCGCTTGATGCAAAAGCTCAATATCACCTCCCTGGCTGATCTGGTGAAGTACGCCATGGAACACAAGCTGTTGTGACGACATGCCTGTTTGCGACCTGCTTTAAACCGCGCTGACGCGATGCCCGGCGCTTCGCACCACGGCACTGTTCCATTCCCGCCATCCGTGTAGGGCAATCCCTACCCCCAACCTTCCATCCGGCTGATGCAATTCTCTCCTGGCCCCCGATTTCCGGGGCCTCGCGCCTGGACTACGCTTGTGCCACAGCAGTCCAAAACACAAAGGTGCGGGTATGAGCGAGGTGGATTCAAATGATGTGCTGGTCAGCTTTCGTGGCGTGCAGAAGAGCTACGACGGCGAGAACCTGATCGTCAAAGACCTCAACCTGGAAATTCGCAAGGGCGAGTTCCTCACCTTGCTCGGGCCTTCCGGTTCGGGCAAGACCACCAGCCTGATGATGCTCGCGGGCTTTGAAACGCCGACCGCCGGTGAAATCCAGCTGGCCGGGCGTTCCATCAACAACGTGCCGCCGCACAAGCGCGACATCGGCATGGTGTTCCAGAACTATGCGCTGTTCCCGCACATGACCGTGGCCGAGAACCTGGCGTTTCCCTTGTCTGTACGCGGTTTGAGCAAGACCGACGTCAGCGAGCGGGTCAAGCGTGTGCTGAGCATGGTCCAGCTCGACGCCTTCGCTCAGCGCTACCCGGCGCAATTGTCTGGGGGCCAGCAACAGCGTGTGGCCCTGGCCCGTGCGCTGGTGTTCGAACCGCAATTGGTGCTGATGGATGAACCCCTCGGCGCTCTCGACAAACAACTGCGCGAACACATGCAGATGGAGATCAAGCACCTGCACCAACGCCTAGGTGTGACCGTGGTGTACGTGACCCATGACCAGGGTGAAGCCCTGACCATGTCCGACCGAGTGGCGGTGTTCCACCAGGGCGAGATCCAGCAGATCGCCCCGCCGCGCACCCTGTATGAAGAACCGAAGAACACTTTTGTCGCCAATTTCATCGGCGAGAACAACCGTCTCAATGGTCGTCTGCACAGCCATACCGGTGACCGCTGCGTGGTCGAGTTGGCGCGGGGCGAGAAGGTCGAAGCGCTGGCGATCAACGTCGGCCAGATCGGTGGCCCGGTCACGCTGTCGGTACGTCCGGAACGGGTCAGTCTCAATGGCTCCAGCGAAAGCTGCGTCAACCGCTTCTCCGGGCGGGTGGCGGAATTCATCTACCTGGGCGACCACGTGCGTGTGCGCCTGGAAGTCTGCGGCAAGGCCGATTTTTTTGTGAAACAACCGATTGCCGAGCTGGACCCAGCCCTGGCGGTCGGCGACGTGGTACCGATTGGCTGGCAAGTCGAGCACGTTCGCGCACTCGACCCACTTCTAGAGGCGAATTGATCGCCCCCATGGCTTCACCAACCCTGCACGTGGAGAGAACAACAATGTTGAGTTCCTTGAAGTATTCCGTTCTGGCATTGAGCTTGATGGGCGCGACACAGGCCATGGCGGGCCCGGACCTGACGGTCGTGTCCTTCGGCGGCGCGAATAAGGCGGCTCAGGTCAAGGCCTTCTACGCACCGTGGGAAAGCGCGGGTAACGGCAAGATCGTCGCCGGTGAGTACAACGGTGAAATGGCCAAGGTCAAAGCCATGGTCGACACCAAGAGCGTGTCCTGGGACCTGGTCGAAGTGGAATCGCCGGAACTGTCCCGCGGTTGCGACGAAGACATGTTCGAGCCGCTCGACCCGAAACTGTTCGGCGACAGCGCCAACTACGTGAAGGGCGCGATCCAGCCGTGCGGCGTGGGTTTCTTCGTGTGGTCGACGGTGCTGGCGTACAACGCCGACAAACTGGCTTCTGCGCCAACCAACTGGGCGGATTTCTGGGACACCAAGAAATTCCCGGGCAAGCGCGGCCTGCGTAAAGGCGCCAAGTACACCCTGGAATTCGCGTTGATGGCCGATGGCGTAGCGCCGAAGGATGTGTACAAAGTGCTGGCCGGCAAAGATGGCCAGGACCGTGCCTTCAAGAAACTCGACGAACTCAAGCCGTCGATCCAGTGGTGGGAAGCCGGCGCACAACCGCCGCAGTACCTCGCCTCGGGTGACGTAGTGATGAGCTCGGCCTACAACGGCCGCATCGCTGCCGTGCAGAAAGAAAGCAACCTGAAAGTGGTGTGGAACGGCGGCATCTACGACTTCGACGCGTGGGCCATTCCAAAAGGCCTGGCCAAGGATCGTGCCGAAGCGGCGAAGAAATTCATCGCCTTCTCGGTCGCGCCGCAGCAGCAGAAGACCTACTCGGAAAACATCGCCTACGGCCCGGCCAACACCCAAGCCGTACCGTTGCTGGCCAAGGACATCCTCAAGGACATGCCGACCACGCCAGAGAACATCGCCAACCAGGTGCAGATCGACGTGAGCTTCTGGGCGGATAACGGCGAGCAACTGGAGCAGCGCTTCAATTCCTGGGCTGCTAAATAACACCGCCTAACCTCTGTGGGGGGGGGGAAGCCCCCTCCCACAGGAGATCTGCATTTATCTTCAAGATCCGGAGTTTGCCATGGCCATCGCCATCCCCACCCTCAAGCAGCGCCTGGCGCGTGCCGAGCGGCTCAATCGCTGGAAGGCCCAGGCCTTGATTGCGCCGCTGGTGCTGTTTTTGCTGCTGGTGTTCCTGGTGCCGATCGTCGCGCTGTTGTTTAAAAGCGTCGGCAACCCGGAAGTGGTGGGCGGTTTGCCGCGTACCGTGGTGGCGGTGACTGCCTGGGACGGCCGTGGCCTGCCCGGCGAGCCGGTGTACCAGGCCCTCAGTGAGGACTTGGGCGAGGCGCGTAAAAACCAGACCCTGGGCGATCTGTCCAAACGCTTGAACATGGAACTGGCCGGCTATCGCAGCCTGCTGACCAAAACCGCGCGGGCGCTGCCGTTTACCGAAGCGCCGGCCTCTTATAAAGAAGCGCTGGAAACCCTCGACGAACGCTGGGGCGACCCGGCGTACTGGCAGGCGATCCGGCGCAATACCAGCAGCCTGACGCCGTTCTATCTGCTGGCGGCCGTGGATCACCGTATCGACGACCTCGGCGAAGTGGCCCCGGCCACCCCGGACCAGGCGATCTACCTGGACATCTTCGCCCGCACCTTCTGGATGGGCCTGGTGATCACCGTGATCTGCCTGTTGCTGGCCTATCCCCTGGCGTATCTGCTGGCCAACCTGCCGGCGCGTAAAAGCAACCTGCTGATGATCCTGGTGTTGCTGCCGTTCTGGACCTCGATCCTGGTGCGAGTGGCGGCGTGGATCGTGCTGTTGCAGTCCGGCGGCCTGATCAACAGCGCGCTGATGGGCATGGGATTGATCGATAAGCCCCTGGAGTTGGTGTTCAACCGCACCGGGGTCTACATCTCCATGGTGCACATTCTGTTGCCGTTCATGATCCTGCCGATCTACAGCGTGATGAAAGGCATCTCGCCGACCTACATGCGTGCCGCTATTTCCCTGGGCTGCCACCCGTTTGCCAGTTTCTGGCGGGTGTACTTCCCGCAGACCTACGCCGGTGTGGGCGCCGGTTGCCTGTTGGTGTTCATCCTGGCGATTGGTTACTACATCACCCCGGCCTTGCTGGGCAGCCCGAACGACCAGATGGTCAGCTACTTCGTGGCCTTCTACACCAACACCAGCATCAACTGGGGCATGGCGACGGCGTTGGGCGGCTTGCTGCTGCTGGCGACCGTGGTGCTGTACCTGATCTACAACCGTCTGGTCGGCGCCAGCCGCCTGCGCCTGAGCTGAGGAGACCTTGCGATGCTGAGCCCTTACATGTCGCCCGTTGAGCGGGTTTGGTTCTACAGCTTGCGGATCCTCTGCGGCTTGATCCTGCTGTTCCTGATCCTGCCGGTGCTGGTCATCATCCCGCTGTCGTTCAACAGCGGCAGTTTCCTGGTGTACCCGTTGCAGGGCTTCTCGCTGCACTGGTACCAGGATTTCTTCGCCTCGGCCGAGTGGATGCGTGCGCTGAAGAACAGCATCATCGTCGCCCCGGCAGCCACGGTATTGGCCATGGTGTTCGGTACCCTGGCGGCAATTGGCCTGACCCGTGGCAATTTCCCTGGCAAGGCGCTGGTGATGGCCCTGGTGATTTCGCCGATGGTGGTGCCGGTGGTGATCATCGGCGTGGCCAGCTACCTGTTCTTTGCGCCGCTGGGTTTGGGTAACAGTTTCTTCTCGCTGATCGTGGTGCACGCGGTGTTGGGCGTGCCGTTTGTGATCATCACGGTGTCGGCGACATTGCAGGGGTTCAACCACAATCTGGTGCGTGCGGCGGCCAGTCTGGGGGCTTCGCCACTCACCGCGTTTCGTCGGGTGACCTTGCCGTTGATTGCACCGGGGGTGATATCCGGGGCGCTGTTTGCGTTCGCGACCTCGTTCGACGAGGTGGTGGTGACGCTGTTCCTTGCCGGCCCGGAGCAAGCGACCCTGCCACGGCAGATGTTCAGCGGTATCCGCGAAAACCTCAGCCCCACCATTGCCGCAGCGGCGACCTTGTTGATTGCGTTCTCGGTGTTGCTGTTGCTGACCCTGGAATGGCTGCGCGGCCGTAGCGAGAAGCTGCGTACTGCCCAGGTCTAAAGCGCAGCGCAGATCAAAGTGTGGGAGCGGGTTTGCCCCCTCCCACAAGGGTTGTGTGTTGAACCACAAAGACCATTCAGCTGCTGAATGGAAGACAACCTGTTTCGGTCAGCTACTCTTGTGCCAGCCCATTTCCGAATAAGAGGCCGCGCATATGAGTATTTCCTCATTCAAGATCGCCCACAAACTCCTGACCGGCGCTGGCGCCATCGAACAACTGGCCTTTGAACTCACGCGCCTGGACGTGGATAACCCGCTGATCGTGACCGACGCCGTGCTGGTCAAATCCGGCACCGTGGCGTTGGCGCTCGAACATTTGGGCGACCGCCCCTATGAGATTTTCGACCGCGTGCTGCCCGACCCGGAAATCGCCATTGTCGAAGACTGCATGCAGGCCTACCGCGACGGCGGCCACGATGGCTTGATCGGGTTGGGTGGCGGCAGCGCCATCGACATCGCCAAAAGCGTGGCCGCCTACGCCGGTTACCACGGCGCCCTGGCTGACTTGTTTGGTGTCGACCAGGTACCGCGCAAGGGCCCGCCGCTGATCGCCATCCCGACTACGGCCGGCACCGGCTCGGAGGTGACCAATGTAGCGATCCTCTCCGACAAGGCCGCGCAGCTCAAGAAGGGCATCGTCAGCGATTACTTGTTGCCGGACGTGGCGCTGATCAGCCCGCAAATGACCCTGACCTGCCCGCGTAGCGTCACCGCTGCCAGTGGTGTGGATGCGCTGGTGCATGCCGTTGAGTCCTATCTGTCGCTGAATGCTTCGCCGATCACCGACGCCTTGGCCATCGGCGCCATCAAGCTGATCGCCAAGGCGCTGCCCAAGGCCTACGCCAACCCGGCCAACTTGCAGGCCCGCGACGACATGGCCACTGCCAGCCTGATGGCCGGCATGGCTTTCGGCAACGCCGGGGTGGGCGCGGTACATGCGTTGGCGTATCCGCTGGGTGGGCGCTTCAACATTGCCCATGGCGTAAGTAACGCGCTGTTGCTGCCCTATGTGATGCACTGGAACAAGCTCGCGTGTGTCGAGCGTATGCAGGACATTGCCCAGGCCATGGGCGTGAACATCACGGGGTTGAGTGCCAATGACGCGGCCGACCAGGCGGTCGAGGCGATGACGCGACTGTGTGCTGCGGTCGAGATCCCGGCCGGGCTTCACAGTTTCGGGATTCCCGAAAGCGCAATTGCGACCATGGCGGCGGAAGCCGTCGGGATCGAACGGCTGATGCGCAACAACCCGCGCAAGCTCAGCGTGGCGGATATCGAGAAAATCTACCGGGCCGCGTACTAGCCATTGAGCTAGGTCACGGTGCGCGCAGCAAAGCATGAGGTATACAATGCGCGCCATCGTGATTTAGCTCAGAAAAGGTGCGTCATGCAGCCCTTCGTTATTGCCCCATCGATTCTCTCCGCCGATTTCGCCCGACTGGGTGAGGAAGTGGACAACGTGTTGGCCGCCGGTGCCGACTTCGTGCACTTCGATGTCATGGACAACCATTACGTGCCCAACCTGACCATCGGCCCGATGGTCTGCGCGGCGTTGCGCAAATACGGCGTCACCGCGCCGATCGATGCGCACCTGATGGTCAGCCCGGTGGATCGCATCATCGGCGACTTCATTGAGGCCGGCGCGACCTACATCACCTTTCATCCGGAAGCCTCGCTGCACGTCGACCGCACCCTGCAATTGATCCGCGAAGGTGGCTGCAAGGCGGGCCTGGTGTTCAACCCGGCGACCCCGCTGGATGTACTCAAGTACGTGATGGACAAGGTCGACATGGTGCTGCTGATGAGCGTCAACCCAGGCTTTGGCGGGCAGAAGTTCATTCCCGGCACCCTCGACAAACTGCGCGAAGCCCGCGCGCTGATCGACGCCTCGGGCCGTGATATCCGCCTGGAAATCGACGGTGGGGTCAACGTCAACAATATCCGTGAAATCGCAGCGGCCGGTGCCGACACGTTCGTGGCCGGTTCGGCGATCTTCAACGCGCCGAACTACCAGGAAGTGATCGACAAGATGCGTGCAGAACTGGCGCTGGCACGTCCATGAGCGGCTTTGAGCAGCTGTTCCCCGGCAAACTGCCACGGTTGGTGATGTTCGATCTGGACGGTACGTTGATCGATTCGGTGCCTGACTTGGCGGCGGCGGTGGACCAGATGCTGCTCAAACTCGGACGCCCGCCCGCGGGTCTGGGATCCGTGCGTAACTGGGTAGGTAACGGCGTGCATATGCTGGTACGCCGGGCCCTGGCCAACAACATCGACCCCGAAGGCGTCGATGAGGTGGAGGCCGAGCATGCCCTGGAACTGTTCAATGCTGCCTATGAAGACGGCCATGAACTGACCGTGGTTTATCCCGGCGTGCGCGACACCCTCAAATGGCTGCACAAGCAGGGCGTGGAAATGGCCCTGATCACCAACAAGCCGGAGCGTTTCGTCGCGCCGCTGTTGGACCAGATGAAAATCGGCCGGTATTTCCGCTGGATCATCGGTGGCGATACCTTGCCGCAGAAGAAACCTGACCCGGCGGCGCTGTTTTTCGTGATGAAAATGGCCAATATCCCGGCGTCCCAGTCGTTGTTTGTCGGCGATTCGCGCACGGATGTGCAGGCGGCAAAAGCTGCAGGCGTGCAGTGTGTTGCCCTGAGCTACGGCTATAACCATGGCCGGCCGATTGCCGAAGAGTCGCCAGCGCTGGTGATTGATGACCTGCGACTGCTAATCCCCGGTTGCTTGGGAGCGGGCGCTGAGATAACGTTGCCCGATACCGATCCGTCCCCTTCTGGAAGTCCCATCGTGGTGGTCACTCGCAAACTCTGGATGAAAGTCATCAAGGCCCTGGCCCGCTGGCGTTGGCGCGCCTGACTGATCCTGGCCGCGCCCTGCGGCACGTTTGCATACCTGACTGTTAGACCCTCACACCACGAGGCACCTCATGAATCGCGAAGAATTCCTGCGTTTGGCCGCTGCCGGCTATAACCGTATTCCCCTGGCCTGCGAAACCCTGGCCGACTTCGACACGCCGCTGTCGATCTACCTGAAACTGGCCGACGAGCCCAATTCCTATCTGTTGGAATCGGTACAGGGCGGTGAGAAATGGGGCCGTTATTCGATCATCGGCCTGCCGTGCCGCACCGTGATGCGGGTACACGATCATCATGTGAGCATCACCCATGACGGCGTCGAGATCGAAAGCCATGACGTGGAAGACCCGCTGGCCTTTGTCGAAACCTTCAAGGCGCGCTACAACGTGCCGACCATTGCTGGCCTGCCGCGCTTCAATGGCGGGTTGGTCGGGTATTTCGGCTACGACTGCGTGCGCTATGTGGAAAAACGCCTGGGCAAATGCCCGAACCCGGATCCGCTGGGCGTGCCGGATATTCTGCTGATGGTGTCTGACGCGGTGGTGGTGTTCGACAACCTCGCCGGCAAGATGCACGCCATCGTACTGGCCGATCCGTCCCGCGAAGAGGCGTTCGAACAAGGCCAGGCCAGCCTGCAAGCCCTGCTGGAAAAACTGCGCCAGCCGATCACCCCGCGTCGCGGCCTGGACCTCAGCCGCCCGCCGGCGAGCGATCCGTTGTTCCGCTCAAGTTTTACCCAGGATGACTACGAGCGCGCCGTCGACACCATCAAGGAATACATCCTCGCCGGTGACTGCATGCAGGTGGTGCCGTCGCAGCGCATGTCCATCGACTTCAAGGCTGCACCCATCGACCTGTACCGTGCGCTGCGCTGCTTCAACCCGACGCCATACATGTACTTCTTCAACTTTGGCGACTTCCACGTTGTAGGCAGTTCGCCGGAAGTACTGGTGCGCGTCGAAGACAACCTGATCACCGTGCGCCCGATTGCCGGTACGCGCCCACGTGGCGCGACCGAAGAAGCCGATCTGGCGCTGGAAGAAGACCTGCTCAGCGACGACAAGGAAATCGCCGAGCATTTGATGCTGATCGACCTGGGCCGCAACGACACCGGGCGCGTCTCGGAAATCGGCTCGGTGAAGCTCACCGAGAAGATGGTCATCGAGCGTTACTCCAATGTTATGCACATCGTGTCCAACGTCACGGGCGAGCTGAAGGCTGGCTTGACTGCAATGGATGCGTTGCGAGCGATTCTGCCGGCGGGCACCTTGTCGGGCGCGCCGAAGATTCGCGCGATGGAAATCATCGACGAACTGGAACCGGTCAAGCGGGGTGTCTACGGCGGCGCCGTGGGGTATTTCGCCTGGAACGGCAACATGGACACTGCCATTGCGATCCGCACGGCAGTGATCAAGGACGGGGAGCTGCATGTGCAGGCCGGTGGCGGGATTGTCGCCGACTCGGTGCCGGCCCTCGAATGGGAAGAAACCCTGAACAAGCGCCGTGCGATGTTCCGCGCTGTTGCGCTGGCTGAACAGACCCCCAATTCCTGAGGTTTGCCCCATGTTGCTGATGATTGATAACTACGATTCCTTTACTTACAACGTTGTGCAGTACCTGGGCGAGTTGGGTGCCGAGGTCAAGGTGGTGCGCAACGACGAACTGACCGTGGCCGAGATCGCGGCGCTGAACCCCGAGCGCATCGTGGTTTCGCCAGGCCCGTGCACGCCGACCGAGGCGGGCATCTCCCTTGAAGCCATCCAGTATTTCGCCGGCAAACTGCCGATCCTGGGCGTATGCCTGGGCCACCAATCCATCGGCCAGGCTTTTGGCGGTGACGTGGTGCGTGCGCGCCAGGTGATGCACGGCAAGACCAGCCCGGTGTTCCACAAAGAGCTGGGCGTATTCCAGGCCCTGAACAATCCCTTGACGGTGACCCGCTACCACTCGCTGGTCGTCAAGCGTGAAACCCTGCCCGAATGCCTGGAACTGACCGCCTGGACCCAGCTGGAAGACGGCTCGGTCGATGAGATCATGGGCCTGCGTCACAAGACACTGAACATCGAAGGGGTGCAATTTCATCCTGAATCGATCCTGACCGAGCAGGGCCACGAGCTGTTCGCCAATTTTCTCAAGCAGAGCGGCGGCACGCGCTAAGGACTTTCCATGGATATCAAGACTGCCCTGAGCCGTATCGTCGGCCATCTGGACCTGAGCACCGCTGAAATGAGCGATGTGATGCGCGAGATCATGACCGGCCAATGCACCGACGCGCAGATCGGCGCGTTCATGATGGCGATGCGCATGAAGAGCGAAAGCATCGACGAAATCGTCGGCGCCGTCTCGGTGATGCGCGAGCTGGCGGACAAGGTTGAGCTCAAAACCCTCGATGGCGTGGTCGACGTGGTCGGCACCGGCGGCGATGGTGCAAATATTTTCAACGTGTCGACCGCGTCCTCCTTTGTGGTGGCGGCGGCCGGTTGCACCGTGGCCAAACACGGTAACCGCGCGGTGTCCGGCAAGAGCGGCAGTGCCGACCTGCTGGAAGCGGCCGGGATCTACCTGAACCTGACGCCGGTGCAAGTGGCGCGTTGCATCGACAACGTCGGCATCGGCTTTATGTTTGCCCAGTCCCACCACGGCGCGATGAAACACGCCGCCGGCCCGCGTAAAGACCTGGGCCTGCGCACCCTGTTCAACATGCTCGGCCCGCTTACGAATCCGGCCGGTGTGAAGCACCAGGTGGTGGGCGTGTTCAGCCAGGCGCTGTGCAAACCATTGGCTGAAGTACTGCAACGCATGGGCAGCAAACATGTGCTGGTGGTGCATTCCAAAGATGGCCTGGATGAATTCAGCCTCGCCGCGCCGACCTTTGTGGCGGAACTGAAGAATGACCAGATCACCGAATACTGGGTCGAGCCTGAAGACCTGGGCATGAAGAGTCAGAGCCTGCATGGCCTGGCGGTGGAAAGCCCGGCGGCGTCGCTGGAGCTGATCCGTGATGCCCTGGGGCGGCGCAAGACTGAGAACGGTCAAAAGGCTGCGGAAATGATTGTTCTGAATGCTGGCGCGGCACTTTACGCAGCCGACCACGCCTATAGTCTTAAGGAAGGTGTCGAATTGGCCCACGATGCGCTGCACACCGGTCTGGCTCGCGAGAAGCTCGAAGAACTGGGAGCATTCACCGCCGTATTCAAGATGGAGAATGAAGGATGAGTGTTCCGACTGTTCTGGAAAAAATCCTCGCCCGCAAGGCCGAAGAAGTCGCCGAGCGCCGTGCCCGCGTGAGCCTGGCTGAGCTGGAAGCCCAAGCGAAAGCCGCTGACGCACCACGTGGATTTGCCGATGCGCTGATCGCCCAGGCTAAGCTCAAGCACCCGGCGGTGATCGCCGAGATCAAGAAGGCTTCGCCGAGCAAAGGTGTGATTCGCGAGCACTTCGTGCCAGCGGAAATCGCGGTCAGCTATGAAAAGGGCGGGGCGACATGCCTGTCCGTACTGACCGACATTGATTATTTCCAGGGTTCCGATTTGTTCCTGCAACAGGCCCGGGCGGCGTGCAAGTTGCCGGTGATCCGTAAGGACTTCATGGTCGACCCGTACCAGATCGTCGAAGCCCGTGCCTTGGGCGCCGACTGCGTGCTGCTGATCGTTTCCGCACTGGATGACGTGAAGATGGCCGAACTCGCGGCTGTAGCCAAAAGCGTCGGCCTGGATGTGCTGGTGGAAGTGCACGACGGCGACGAGCTGGAGCGGGCGTTGAAAACCCTCGACACGCCGCTGGTCGGGGTCAACAACCGTAACCTGCATACCTTCGAAGTCAGCCTGGAAAACACCCTCGACCTGCTGCCGCGTATCCCGCGTGACCGCCTGGTGATTACCGAGAGTGGCATCGTCAACCGCGCCGATGTGGAGCTGATGGAAATCAGCGGCGTGTACTCGTTCCTGGTGGGCGAAACCTTTATGCGTGCCGAGAACCCGGGGGCGGAACTGCAGCGTCTGTTCTTCCCGGAGCGTGGCGTGGCGGTCAGCGGTTCCACGCTCGATTGATGTGAAATGCGATCACAATGTGGGAGGGGGCTTGCCCCCGATGGCATTCTGTCAGTTGATGAACCAGTCGGCTGACACTCCGCTATCGGGGCAAGCCCCCTCCCACATTGGGTTTTGTGTTTGTCCAGAGAGGTAGGTGTTTGATGACTCAGCCCGTGATGATGACCGTCGAAGCAGGCCTTGCTGCTGAGCAAGATTTGTTGGGTGCGGTTTGCTCCGGTGAGTTGGAGTACGGGCTGCTGTTTTGGCAGCCCAGCGATCAGGCATTGGTGATGCCACGTCGCTTGAGTCGACTGCCCGCTTTCGAAGTCGCCAGTCGCGTGTCCGCCGATGCCGGTTGGCCCGTGCTACTGCGCGAAACCGGCGGTGAGCCGGTGCCGCAGTCGAGTGCTACGGTCAATATTGCGCTGGTGTACGCGCCGCCCCGCAGCGAAGGTGATCAAGGCCGCATCGAAACCGGTTATCAGCGTCTGTGCCAGCCGATCTGTGATGTGCTGACCGAGCTGGGCGGCAATGCTTCCGTGGGTGAGATCGACGGGGCATTCTGCGACGGTCGCTACAACGTCAATCTCGATGGCCGCAAAATGGTCGGCACTGCCCAGCGCTGGCGGCAAAGCGGTGGCCGCCCGGTGGGGTTGGTACACGGCGCTTTGCTGCTGGATAACCATCGCGAAGCGTTGATCGCGGCGGTCAACCGCTTCAACCAGGCGTGCGGCCTCGACCAACGGGTTCGTGCCGACAGCCATATCGCCTTGCACGAAGCGTTCCCCGCACCGGATGCCATCAGCCGGTTGGATACCTTGTACCGTCAGATGCTGGCCAGCTTCCTGCCGGTTTAGCGGGTACCGAACACCACCATTGTCTTGCCTTTGACGTGCACCAGGTTGCGCTCTTCCAGATCCTTGAGCACACGGCCGACCATCTCCCGTGAACAGCCGACAATGCGCCCGATTTCCTGGCGTGTAACTTTGATCTGCATGCCGTCCGGGTGTGTCATTGCATCGGGCTGTTTGCACAGCTCCAGCAGGCAACGGGCCACGCGACCGGTGACGTCGAAGAATGCCAAGTCGCCGACTTTGCGCGTCGTGTCGCGCAGGCGTTGGGCGATCTGGCCGCTGAGGGCGTACAGAATGTCGGGATCGTGTTGGGCCAGCTCGCGAAATTTGGTGTAACTGATCTCGGCCACTTCGCACTCGACCTTGGCCCGCACCCAGGCGCTGCGCTCCTGTTCCTTGCCCGCTTGTTCAAACAGCCCCAGCTCCCCGAAGAAATCCCCGGTGTTCAGGTAGGCGATGATCATCTCGCGGCCGTCTTCATCCTCGATCAGGATGGTGACGGAGCCTTTGATAATGAAGAACAGCGTTTCGGAGCGCTCGCCGGCGCAGATGATGTTGTGCTTGGCCGGGTAGCGCCGGCGCTGGCAGTGCATCAGCAGCTTGTCGAGATTCTTGATCTTGGGTATGGGCGTCAGAGCAACCATGGTTGTATCCCGAAAGGCAGCGCGAGGTGGTTGGAGTTGTTGTACTCAGCGGTATCGGCATTGATACACGCTGTATAAAGGGTGGCAATACGCCACTCATTTGGCGCCAGCTTAACAGACACATTCTGACTCGATTAGCCAATTTACCGAGTAAGCCCTGTTATTGATCACATTGACGGGAAACGCTGCCGCGCTCGGGCCCTGTGCTAAGCTGGCGACCCTTTTTTAGCAGTGGAGTCTGGGCGATGAAGGCACGCATCCAATGGGCGGGCGAAGCCATGTTCCTCGGTGAGTCGGGCAGTGGCCATGTAGTGGTCATGGATGGCCCCCCGGAAGCCGGTGGCCGCAACCTGGGCGTACGTCCGATGGAAATGCTCCTGCTGGGCGTGGGCGGTTGCAGCAACTTCGACGTGGTCAGCATCCTGAAAAAATCCCGTCAGGCCGTGGAAAGCTGCGAAGCGTTCCTGGAAGCCGAGCGCGCCACTGAAGATCCCAAGGTGTTCACCAAGATCCATATGCACTTCGTGGTGAAGGGCCGGGGGCTGAAGGAGGCCCAGGTCAAACGTGCTATCGAACTGTCGGCAGAGAAGTACTGCTCGGCGTCGATCATGCTCGGCGCGGCTGGTGTGGCCATTACCCACGACTACGAGATTGTCGAGTTGGGTTGATCGCCAATGGCAAAAGAAAAGGGCGCTTTGAAAGCGCCCTTTTTTTCGGCTGCAGGTTGGGTCAGATACGGTAGGTGCTTTTTGTCATGACCTTGGCCAGCACGCTCATGCCGAACCGCACCGGCGCCGGGAAGCGGAAACCGCCGGCATCCAGGGCGCTTTCAGCGTGGTGTTCTTCATCGATACGCATCTGCTCAAGAATGGCCCGGGACTTTTCGTCTTCGGCCGGCAGTTGTTCCAGGTGTTCATCCAGGTGCTTGCACACTTGATGTTCGGTCGCGGCGACAAAGCCCAGGCTGACCTTGTCGCTGATCAACCCGGCAGCAGCGCCGATGCCGAATGACAAACCGTAAAACAGTGGGTTGAGCACGCTGGGGTGGCTGCCCAGTTGGCGAATGCGTTGCTCGCACCAGGCCAGGTGGTCGATTTCTTCCTCGGCCGCATGCTCCATGGCTGCGCGTACCTGCGGCAGCTTGGCGGTCAGGGCCTGGCCTTGGTACAACGCCTGGGCACAGACTTCGCCGGTATGGTTGATGCGCATCAAGCCGGCGACATGACGCGTGTCTGTCTCACTCATCTGCGCGTCGGGCTGCACAATGGCGGGCGACGGACGGTACGGTTGGCCGCTGAAGGGCAGCAGCGTGCGCATGGCCATGTCGGCTTGCAGCAACAGGCGATCAATCGGCGAGTAGTGACGCTGGGTAGTCATGCTGACCTCCGGGAAGAATCTCGGCGGCCAGTTTACCGCAAGAGAGGGTGAAGCGTTTGCGCTGAGTCAAGGGCATGGGGTCGCAGCACCGTGCTGCGATCCGTTTCAGAGGCCTGTCAGCCCGGCGGCCAGTTCATCTGGCGCTGACCCAGCACATGCATATGGATGTGATAGACGGTCTGGCCGCCCTTTTCATTGCAGTTCATGACGACGCGGAAACCATCCTCGCAGCCAAGTTCAAGGGCCAGGCGCTGGGCGGTGAACAGGATGTGTCCGGCCAGGGCTTTGTCATCTTCCGTGAGATCATTCAGGGTGCGGATCGGCTTCTTCGGGATCACCAGAAAATGCACGGGGGCCTGCGGGGCAATATCGTGGAAGGCGAGGACCTGATCATCTTCGTAGATGATCTTCGCGGGTATTTCTCTGTTGATGATCTTGGTGAACAGAGTATCCACAGCTGTTTCTCCATTATGAAAGTGCAGGGGGAGTGTACTCAGCCGGTCAGCGTGGGCAATAGGCTTTGTTGATTGCACCGGCGATCTTGCGAGTCAGCCAGCGCGGGCTGAAACGTGGGCTGAACGCCAGCCAGCGATTGCGGCGGCCAGGGATGATGATGGCTTTGTTCTTTTCCAATGCGCGCACGGTGTAGAGCGCGACCTCTTCCGGGCTCATCAGTTGTTCGCTGCGATCGAGTTTGGCGATGTCCATTTGCGCCGTGCCGAAAAATGCGGTGCGCGTAGGGCCGGGGCAAAGGACCGAGACCTTGATGCCACAGGTCTTCAGTTCTTCACGTAACCCCTCGGAGAAGTGCAGCACATAGGCTTTACTGGCGTAGTAGCTGCTCATCCACGGGCCGGGTTGGAAGGCGGCAATCGATGCGACGTTGAGAATCTGCCCGCCGCCTTGCAACGCCATGGTATTGCCCAGGGCGTGACACATGCGGGTGAGGGCGAGGACGTTGACTTCAATCAGGTCTTGTTCGGTCATCCAGTCCTGGGCCAGGAATGGCCCGCTGGTGCCGATGCCGGCGCAGTTGACCAGCAAATCGATCTGCCGCTCGCCTTCTTCAAGCTCCAGCAGGAACCCGGACAAGCGCAGCGGCTCGCCCAGGTCACAGGCACGAAACAGCACCTCGACGCCGAAGCGTTGAGTCAATTCGAGTGCAATGCTTTCCAACTGATCACGCTGGCGGGCCACCAGAATCAAGCTGCGGCCGCGACGGGCCAGTGCTTCGGCCAAGGCCAGGCCAATGCCGCTGGAGGCACCGGTGATCAGAGCGTAACGGGTCATGCCTTTCTCCATCGCAACGCCCCCATCGATGATGGAGGCATCACGGATGGGGGCGTTTCTTTACTGTTCTTCAGCAGAGTCTACAGGTTCGGCCGCTTCGTCAGCACTTTGGGCGTCTTCTTCATCAACGATGACACTTTGATCGGCGTCTTCATCGGAGGTGATGGAGCTGCTTTCGTAGCTGCTGTCCACGTTCGTTTCGAGTTGGTCCAGGTAGCCGTTCATGCCCAGCGACACCACGATGATGAGCATCAGCGGAATGAATGCCAGCCACAGGGACGCCAGGACCTTCACCGCAGTGGAGTTGCGCGGTGGCGGCGCGCCGTACTGGTTGGCCCCCGAGTTACCTGGCACGACCAGCAGCAACAGCGGGAAAATGCTGTTGACCAGCGGCACGAGGTTAAGCAGGTACAGCCAACCAGACCAGCCGAGGTCGTGCAGGCGCTGCACGCCGATTTGCACACTCACGACCATAACCGCAACGAACAGTGCGAAACCGAGCAGCGAGCCAACAATGATGGCTATCGTCGGCGACGCGGTCGCGATGGCGAAGCCCACAGTACTGAGGATGCCTGCTGCGACGAGCATTGCGACGGTCAGTACCAGCGTCCAGGCCAGATACCGCAGGCGGCCAATACGGCCATTGATCGTGAAGATCTTCAGCGTGGCGTATTCCGGGAGGCTGTCACCCACGGCAGAACGCGGAGGCGCGTACGGTGAAGCGGCTGGGCTAGCGAAGTCTGTCGCACCAGAGCTTGTCTCGTGGGTTTCGGCGAGGCTGAAGGCCACGGGCTGTTCAGCTTCGATGCGTGCATCCACGCCGGCATTTTTCAGCGCGGTGAGGTAGGTTTCGGCATCGGGGCGTGACAGGTCACGTTTGAGTGCGACCGGGCGACCGGTGAAGAGTTTCTCGATGTCCTCGACGGTGCTCTTGAACAGCTCAGCCAGGTTCAGCTTGGCCGTGGTGCTTTCGACGCCCGGGAGCAAGGCTCCATCAAACACAATCCTGAAGCGGTTGTCGCTCATGCAGGCTTCCTTGTCACTTATTCAGGTAGGAGGTGCAGGCCCGCTCAATCGGCAGGCCTGTCGGTTGGGTCAGCGTGGCCAGCGCAATTGTGCGGCCTGCTCGCGCGCCTTGCGGTATTCGGCATCCAGGCGGGCAACGAGTTCATCGACGCTGGGCAAATCATCAATCTCACCGACGCCTTGGCCGGCGGACCATACGGTCTTCCACGCCTTGGCTTCGTCGCCCAGCGGCTTGAGCTTGGAACCGAAGTTGACTTCGCCTTTGCCTTGCAGGGCAGCGAGGTCGAACCCGGCATTTTCCAGGCTTTGGCGCATAAAGCTAGCGGGAACGCCGGAGACTGCGGGAGTGTGCACGATGTCGGCGGCGCGCGATGTGAGCAGCATCTCTTTATAGGCATCTGGGGCGTGGCTTTCGGTGGTACCGATAAAACGCGTGCCGAAATACGCCAGGTCCGCACCCAGCAATTGTGCGGCGAGGATCTGGTGCCCGTGATTGAGGCACCCAGCCAGCAGCAGGGTTTTGTCGAAGAACTGGCGAATCTCGGCAATCAGTGAGAACGGGCTCCAGGTACCGGCATGGCCGCCGGCACCCGCAGCCACGGCAATCAGGCCATCTACACCCGCCTCAGCGGCTTTTTCGGCATGGCGACGGGTAGTGACATCGTGAAACACCAGGCCACCATAGCTGTGCACGGCATCTACCAGCTCTTTTACCGCGCCCAAACTGGTTATCACAATCGGCACCTTGTGCTCGACGCAGATTGCCAGGTCCGCCTCCAGGCGCGGGTTGCTGTTGTGCACGATCAGGTTGACGGCATACGGAGCGGGGTCATCCAGTTGCGCCAGGCCCGCTTCAATTTCCTCCAGCCAGGCCTTGAAGCCACTGCTCTCGCGCTGGTTAAGCGCGGGAAAGCTCCCGACCACACCATTGCGACAGCAGGCCAGGACCAGTTGCGGGTTGGAAATCAGGAACATCGGCGCCACTACCACGGGCAGGCGCAGACGTTGTTCAAGCAGAGCGGGCAGCGACATTGGAGGTACCCCGAGTAATTGAAGTTAGAACGGTTTGACCACGACCAAAATTACGATAGCCAGCAATATCAGAACCGGAACTTCATTGAACCAGCGATAAAAGACATGGCTGCGGGTGTTTTCGCCACGGGCGAAGCGTTTTACCTGCGCGCCGCACATGTGGTGATAGCCGATCAACAGCACGACCAGGGTCAGCTTGGCGTGGATCCAGCCGCCGGACTGAAAGATGCTTGGGTTGAGGTAGATCAGCCAGCCACCGAATACCAGGCTGGCGATCATCGCCGGCCCCATGATGCCGCGGTACAGCTTGCGCTCCATGATGCTGAAACGTTCCTTGCTCACCGTGTCTTCGCTTTGGGCGTGGTAGACGAACAGGCGCGGCAGGTAGAACAGCGCTGCAAACCAGCAGACGATGCTGACGATGTGGAGGGCTTTGATCCATAGATAGAGCATTTCTAGTTATTCCCAGGTTCACGGTAGTCGAGATAGTAGTGGCTCATACGTCCATACGTCACGTTGACGGTTGTCGCAGGACGATACGGCCCCTATTATCGACGGCTTTCCAGTGGTTCGTTGAGGGCAGGTTTATGGTCAAGGTCGGTATCGTCGGCGGCACGGGTTACACCGGTGTCGAATTGCTGCGTCTGTTGGCTCAGCATCCGCAAGCTGAGGTGGTGGTCATTACCTCCCGATCCGAGGCCGGCCTGGCCGTGGCCGATATGTACCCGAACCTGCGAGGCCACTACGACGGCCTGGCGTTCAGCGTTCCGGACATCAAGACCCTTGGCGCCTGCGACGTGGTGTTCTTTGCCACGCCTCATGGTGTTGCCCATGCGCTGGCAGGTGAGTTGCTGGCGGCTGGCACCAAGGTGATCGACCTGTCGGCGGACTTCCGTCTGCAGGATGCCGATGAATGGGCCAAATGGTATGGTCAGCCACACGGCGCGCCTCAGTTGTTGGAAGAGGCGGTGTACGGCCTGCCGGAAGTCAATCGTGAGCAGATCAAGCAGGCGCGCCTGATTGCGGTGCCGGGTTGCTACCCAACCGCGACGCAACTGGGCTTCCTGCCGTTGCTTGAAGCTGGGCTGGCGGATGCTTCGCGCCTGATCGCAGACTGCAAGTCCGGCGTCAGCGGTGCAGGCCGTGGTGCGGCGGTAGGTTCTTTGTACTCCGAGACGTCGGAAAGCATGAAGGCCTACGCGGTAAAAGGGCATCGTCATTTGCCGGAAATCCGCCAGGGCCTGCGTCGTGCTGCCGGTAAGGACGTGGGCCTGACCTTCGTGCCGCACCTGACGCCGATGATCCGTGGTATTCACTCCACGCTTTACGCAACCGTGGTTGACCGTTCGGTAGACCTGCAGGCGTTGTTTGAAAAGCGCTACGCCAATGAGCCGTTCGTCGACGTAATGCCAGCGGGCAGCCACCCGGAAACCCGCAGCGTGCGCGGCGCCAATGTGTGCCGGATTGCGGTGCATCGTCCGCAGGATGGTGATCTGGTCGTGGTGCTGTCGGTGATCGATAACTTGGTCAAAGGCGCGTCGGGCCAGGCGGTGCAGAACATGAACATCCTGTTCGGACTGGACGAGAAGTTGGGTTTGTCCCACGCGGGCATGCTGCCTTAAGGCGGTTTAGCGGCTAGGCAAAAGGCCCGTCGAACGGGCCTTTTGTGTTTCTAATGGCGGCGAAGCACATTGATATACCGTAACAATAGTTGACCGATTTTCTAGGAGAAGCGGATAATGCCCGCCATTACGCATATGGCGGCGCTACGCCGGGAGATTATCAGCATGAGCGTTGAATCCTTCACCCCCACGGCTTTGCAATTCACCCACGGTGCTGCGCACAAGGTGAAGAGCCTGGTCGATGAAGAGGGTAATGATCGCTTGAAGCTGCGCGTATTCGTTACGGGCGGCGGTTGTTCAGGGTTTCAGTACGGCTTTACCTTCGATGAAGATGTGGCTGACGATGACACCATCGTTGAGCGCGAGGGCGTGAGCCTGGTTGTCGACCCGATGAGTTTCCAGTACTTGGCAGGCGCCGAGGTGGATTATCAGGAAGGTCTGGAGGGTTCGCGTTTCGTGATCAAGAACCCTAATGCCACCACTACCTGCGGTTGTGGGTCTTCGTTCTCGATCTGATCGAGAGTGGATGCAAAAAAACGCCGCTTGGCTTTCATGGGCCAAGCGGCGTTTTGCTGTCTGGGATTCAGGCAGGATAGATCGCGCCCAACACCCGCAATCCGCGTGCGCCAGTGACGCTGGGTCGGTTGGCGGCAATGCTTTCCAGGCAGCAATGGGCCAGCCAGGCGAAGGCCATGGCTTCGACCCAGTCAGGGTCTACGCCGTAAGTGGCGGTGCTGCTGACCTGAGTAGATGGCAGCAGGGCAGCCAGTCGCTTCATCATGGCGGTGTTATGTGCGCCGCCACCACAGATCAAGAGCGTTTCTGTCTGCGGTTGTGCCGATTGCAGGGACTCGACGATGGTCAGAGCGGTCAATTCCAGCAGGCTCGCCTGTACATCTTGTGGGGCGAAGGCTGGTAGGCGGCTCAGGTGCTGTTGCAGCCATCCCAGGTTGAACACTTCGCGGCCGGTGCTTTTTGGGCCTTTGGTCAGGAAGAAGGGATCGCTGAGCAGTGCGTTGAGCAATTGAGGTTCTACTTTGCCGCTGGCTGCCCACTGGCCGTCGCGATCAAAATGTTCGCCGCGTTGTAGATGAATCCAGGCATCAAGCAAGACATTGCCCGGGCCGCAGTCGAAGCCGGCTACGGGCTTGCCGGTCTCAATCAGGCTGAGGTTGCTGAAACCGCCTACGTTCAGTACCGCACGATTGCCGGTGCTTTCGCCAAACAATGCTTCATGAAACGCGGGTACGAGCGGCGCGCCCTGGCCACCGGCGGCGACATCGCGGCTGCGGAAGTCGCTTACCACGGTGATGCCCGTCAGCTCGGTGAGCAGGGCTGGGTTGCCAATCTGCACGGTAAAGCCCCGGGCGGGTTCGTGGCGGATGGTCTGGCCATGGCTGCCGATCGCGCGGATGTCCCGAGGCTTGAGGTTTTGCTGTTCGAGCAGCGTACGAATGCCTTGGGCTGCGAGGGTAACCCAGTGCTGCTGGGCGATCGCTGAGCGGGCAATCTCATCCGGGCCGCTGGCGCACAGGCTCAGCAGCTCTGCGCGCAGGGCGTCAGGCATCGGTGTGTAGTGCGTGGCGATCAGATTGACTGCCGCGCCCTGTTCAACCAGAGCGATGTCCAGGCCATCCAGGCTGGTCCCGGACATCACGCCTATATAGAGCGGCATGGCTTAACGCTTCGCCGAAGCCAGCAGGGTGGACCGCTCTTGGTCCATGCGTGCCATCAGCGGCTGGCTTTGTTGCATGAAGCGCGCACGCTCTGCTTTGGCAATTGGGTCGGCCATCGGTAGTTTCTGACCCAATGGATCGACGTGTACGCCGTTGACCTGGAACTCGTAGTGCAAGTGCGGTCCGGTAGAGAGGCCAGTGGTGCCGATATAACCGATCACTTGGCCCTGCTTCACGTTGCCGCCCGTCTTCACGCCCTTGGCAAAGCCTTGCATGTGGCCATACAAGGTACGGTAAGTGTTGCCGTGCTGGATGATCACGGTGTTGCCGTAACCACCGCGACGGCCGGCCAGCAGGACCTTGCCATCACCCGCAGCCTTGATCGGCGTACCGCGTGGGGCGGCATAGTCGACGCCTTTGTGGGCGCGGATTTTGTTCAGAATTGGATGCTTGCGACCCATCGAGAAACGCGAGCTAATGCGAGCGAAGTCCACCGGGGTGCGGATGAAGGCCTTGCGCATGCTATTGCCATCGGCGGTGTAGTAGCTGCTGTTGCCTTGTTTATTGGTGTAACGCACGGCGGTGTAGGTCTTGCCGCGGTTGGTGAAGCGTGCGGAGAGGATGTTGCCTGTGCCGACCACTTTGCCGTTGGCGACTTTTTGCTCGTAGATTACGTCGAATTCGTCACCCTGGCGGATGTCTTGAGCGAAGTCGATGTCGTAGCCAAATACGCTGGCCATGTCCATGGTCATGCTATGGGACAACCCGGCGCGGGCAGCGGATTGCGACAGTGAACTGTTGATCACGCCGTGAACGTAGGCGGAGCGCATCACCGGTTTGGTGGTGATGCGATTGAAGGCGAAGCCTTTGGCGCCTTTGGTCAGGGAAATGCTTTCGAGGTCGCTGACATTACTGTGCAGGTTGTTCAACTGGCCGTCGGGCGTCAGTTCGAACTCAAGCTTCTGGCCGTGTTTCAGTTGGGTGAACTGCTTGGCTTGTTTGTCGCTCGCCAGCACGTCGTTTACGGCGGAAGCGGGAAGGCCAACTTTCTCGAAAAGGGTCGAAAGCGTATCGCCTTTTGCGACGATCACTTCGCGGTGCTGAGGATTCTTGGCAGCGTCTGCGAGGGGCTTTTGCGTTTCCTTAGCGGCCTGTTGGGTTTCTTCGGGCGTGTTTTCTATCTGCGCGAACGGCGATTCAGACGGGGCATTTGTGGCTTGTTGAGCGTCGGAAGCGTCTTGATCTTGTGTCAGTTGTTCAACTGGACTCTCCAAGTCAAGGCTCAGGGATGTTCGTTTGGCTTCTACGTCACTGGAAGGAAATACCAGGAGTGCCAGGCTAAGAAGGGCGGCGATACCACTTGCAGCGAGCAGGTGGGTCTTCGGGTAAAGCGGCGGCGCTTTAGACGGTTCAGTGGTCATAGGTAATTTTGACTTTGAAGATGAAATGGAAAAGATGAATGACATGATGAAGATGAAATAACTGTATAAAATATAACCAAATCATCTGTGGCGCAAGCTCGCGAACGCTGGGCTTGCTGAACGGTGTCCGTGCGCAGGGCAAAACTTGTAATTAGTCCCTGATCTTGTATGGTTGGTTCCCTTTTGAATCTGAGCCTTGCGGGTCTGTTATGAAGTCGGTTGAAGAGCAGCTAGCGCTGATAAAACGTGGTGCGGAAGAACTGTTGGTCGAGTCCGAGCTGATCGAAAAGCTCAAGCGTGGCCAGCCCCTGCGTATTAAGGCTGGCTTCGATCCGACGGCGCCGGATCTGCACCTTGGTCACACCGTGCTTATTAATAAGCTGCGTCAGTTCCAGGAGCTGGGGCATCAGGTCATCTTCCTTATAGGTGACTTCACCGGGATGATCGGCGATCCGAGTGGCAAGAGTGCGACGCGCCCGCCGCTGACCCGCGAGCAGGTTCTCGACAATGCCGAGACCTACAAGACTCAGGTGTTCAAGATCCTTGATCCGGCTAAGACCGAAGTAGCGTTCAACTCCACCTGGATGGACCAGATGGGGCCTGCGGACTTCATTCGCCTGACCTCCCAGTACACTGTTGCGCGGATGCTTGAGCGCGACGACTTCGATAAGCGCTACTCCACCAATCAGCCGATCGCTATTCATGAGTTCCTGTATCCGCTGGTCCAGGGCTATGACTCGGTGGCATTGCGTGCCGACGTGGAGCTGGGTGGGACCGATCAGAAGTTCAATCTGCTGATGGGGCGTGAGCTTCAGCGTGCGTATGGGCAGGAGGCGCAGTGCATTCTGACCATGCCGCTGCTGGAAGGGTTGGACGGCGTCAAGAAGATGTCCAAGTCCCTGGGTAACTATGTGGGTATCCAGGAGGCGCCGGGTGTCATGTACGGCAAGCTGGTCTCCATTCCTGATGCGCTGATGTGGCGTTACTTCGAGCTACTGAGCTTCCGCTCCATGGATGAAATCAATGCGCTGCGCGCAGATGTCGAGGCTGGCGCCAACCCGCGTGATGTGAAGATCAAGCTGGCCGAAGAGATTGTTGCGCGTTTCCATGGTGAGGAGGCTGCGGCCAGTGCTCACCGCGCAGCGGGTAATCGTATGAAGGATGGCGAACTGCCGGATGATTTGCCTGAGGTCGAGCTGACTGCTGGCGAGGCTATGCCTATTGCTGCTGTCCTTAATAAGGCAGGCCTGGTCAAGAACTCGGCCGTAGCGCGCGACCTTCTGAATTCTGGTGGTGTGCGTATAGATGGTGAAGTGGTAGATCGCACCTTTATATACGAGCTGGGCGCGACCCATGTTTGCCAGGCGGGGAAGAAGGCGTTTGCGCGTATTACGCTCAAATCCGAATAAGGTTGAAGTTAAGGGTTGACGGCGAATTATATCTGTCTATAATTCGCCCCACTTCCGGCGCAGTCGAAACGGAAAACTCCTTGGTAAACAATGAGTTACGCAGTTTTCGGCAGCGGGTTGCTTCAGTTCATCGAAGCCAAAAGGAAGTTGAAAAAGAGGTGTTGACAGCAGCGCGTAACGCTGTAGAATTCGCCTCCCGCTGATGAGAGATCTGAAGCGCAAGTGGTTGAAGTTGTTGAAGAAATCTTCGAAAGCTTCTGAAAATAATCACTTGACAGCAAATGAGGCTGCTGTAGAATGC